>JAILJP010000117.1 GCA_024694625.1 Lachnospiraceae bacterium
AGCTCACTTTAAAGCGCTCGGCTCACCTTGAGTTCTGAGAAAGCACATATTTAATTTACTCAAGTCTTTGTCAGGCACACATCTTGCGGCAGAAATGTAAATTCTTGTACGAACACAAAAGAATAAAAGATGCGAGTATAGCATCTAGAGTTTCTTCATTCGCAGACAAAGCAGGGGGAGGGAGGGGCAACCCCAAGGGGGAGGAAAATAGGCTATGAATGGCAAGTAGGAAACAAGATGAGACATCTGTGGAAAAATTAAACAAAAGATATGTATTTTGTTGAATATAAAAAAGCGAAGGAGTAAAATGAGGAAAGGGTTATGAAAAGGAGGAGACGATCTTGGAAAATCAGAACAAATCAGGAAAAATATCATTTTTAAATTCCCTAAGCACAAAAATCGTATTATTAATTGGCGCAACAGGCGGAGCGATTATTATTGCTTTGGTTGTGGCAGCCATTGTTTTCACAAAAAGTACGCTGGAAAATACGTATGTGAAATATACGCAGAACATGGCAGAAACCGCAGCAACTTCTTTGGATGCATTAATGGAAGGACAGGCTCAGGGCATGGCAATGAGCGATGGTGCCTCTTTTAGTGGAACGGATGCGGAAAACTATATTGCTACCAAAATGGTAAAGGAAGATCCTGCCGGAGCTGCAGGAAGCTTTGCTACAGCATTGGAAGGTGTAATGTTGGAGGGCGTGGAAAGCTCTTATACTTATATGGTAAGTGCAGATGGAACCATGTTGTACCATCCTACATTGGAGAAAGTGGGACAGCCTGTGGAAAATGCCGCAGTAAAAGGTTTGGTAGAACGCTTGGCAAAAGGTGAAACTCCGGAATCAATTGGAAGTGGTTCCATTATTTATACCTTTAACGGTGCCAAAAAATTTGCAGGTTACGCTTTTACCGCCGGAGGAAACATGGTGATTGTAACCGGTGATTATGATGAGATTTTAGCACCGGTGGCAGCTTTGTCCAGCCAGTTGATTCTTATGGCTATTTTGGCAGTGATAGTTGCTCTTGTGGTAATCTTCTTTGGAACAAAGAGATTGCTTCGTCCTTTGGGACAGGTAGCGGAGATTTTAGATCGTACCGCAAACTTCGATTTCACACATACTAAGTATGGAGCAGTTCTTGCAGCGAGAAAAGACGAAATTGGTATGATTGCAAAAGCAACATCCCAGATGAGAAGCAGCTTGCGTGAGATTGTAAACCAGATTAGCGGTGCATCCACATTGATTAATACTGATGTGGTTGACTTGATGGACACTACCAGAGATGTTAACAATAAGTGTTCCGACAACTCTGCAACCACAGAGGAAATGGCAGCGGCAATGGAAGAAACATCCGCTACGACGCAGAGTATTCAAGGCAATATTTATGACATGCAAAAGAGTGCATTGAATATTGATTCTCTGACAAAAGAGGGTGAAAAATTCTCCGATGACGTTATGAATCGTGCTACCCAGCTTCGCAGCACTACCCAGCAGGCAGCAGATAAGACCAGAGAGATGTATGAATCTGTTAAGGTAAAAGCAGATGAAGCTTTGGAAGATGCCAAGTCAGTGGATAAGATTAACGAGTTAACAAATTCTATTATGAATATTTCTGACCAGACTTCTCTTTTGGCTTTGAATGCTTCTATTGAGGCAGCCCGTGCAGGAGAAGCAGGAAAGGGATTTGCAGTTGTTGCAGGAGAAATTGGTTCCCTTGCTAATCAGACTTCGGAAACCGTTGGAAATATTAATGAAATAGTAGGCGAGGTAATTGCCGCAGTTAGAAAGATGAGCGACTGCCTTAGCGAAACCAACAACTTCCTGGCAGAAAATGTATTAACCGATTATGAACAGTTTACCGGTGTTAGCGAACAGTATCAGGCAGACGCCGATGAATTTAAAACCAGTATGCTTCAGATTAAAGGTGGCGTAGAGGAATTAAACGTAAACATTGATGAAGTTGCAGATTCTATTAACGGAATCTCCAATACCATTGAAGACGTGGCTAACGGTGTTACGGATATTGCAGGAAAGACAACAGACATTGTGGAAGGAACTTCCGACCAGGCAGTGAAGGTGGATGAATGCAAGAACTGTGCCGATGATTTGGAAGAAATTGTAGGCAGATTTACATTGGAATAAAAAGAATAGAAACACTTTATTTTTAAGGCTTATAGACCATTGACAAATTTTTGACAATGGTCTATATTTGCTTTATACGAAAACGACAGTGGAAATCATATGTGGATTTTCAAAAGTAGGTTAGGAGGATTATGAAATGGGAAACTTTAACAATTTAAAGCTGGAAGTTGCTGATGAAATCGCAACACTTACCATCTCTCGTCCCGCTGCATTGAATGCATTAAACAGCGAGACTTTGGAAGAGTTGGATGTTTGCTTGACTGAGATTGAAGCAAGAGATGATATTAAGGTTGTAATTTTAACAGGTGGTCCTGACAAGAAGGACAATCAGTTTAAATCTTTTGTAGCCGGTGCTGATATTTCCGAAATGGTAAACTTCACCGCTCCTGAAGCAAGAGCATTTGGTATCAAAGCCAGCGTGCCTTTCTTCAAATTAATGAATATGCGTCAGATTACCATTGCTGCCGTAAACGGATTTGCATTGGGTGGCGGATGCGAGATTGCTATGGCTTGTGATATTCGTATCGCTTCTGAAAATGCTATCTTCGGACAGCCTGAAACCGGTTTGGGAATTATCCCCGGATTTGGTGGAACTCAGAGACTTGCCCGTTTGGTAGGTATGGGACGTGCGAAAGAAATGATCTTTACCTGTGACAACATCGATGCTCAGGAAGCATACAGAATCGGTCTTGTAAACAAGGTAGTTTCTACAGAAGAATTGTATGAAACCGCAAATGCTATGGCAAAGAAGATTATCAGCAAGGGAAGCTACGCGAACGCTGTTGCCAAGGCTGCAATCAACAATGGTTATGATATGGATATTAAGAATGCCGTTGAAATGGAAGCAAACCTCTTTGGTGTAGTAAACGATACTCACGATAAAAAAGAAGGTATGGGTGCCTTCCTTGAAAAGCGTAAAGCAGAATTAACAGACTTCTAAGATATAACACAACATCAATGAAGACTCCGTATTTATGCATCAACGTATAAATACGGAGTTTTTTATGTTATAGTAAATTGATTTTATAGAACTAAAGTGAGAGAAAAGAGAATTGGAAAACTTTGAACTAAACCCTTTGGTGGAACCGGCAGTAACCTGGTACGAAAAAAACAAAAGGGATTTGCCCTGGAGACGGGACAATCATCCTTATCATATATGGGTTTCAGAGATTATGCTTCAGCAAACCAGAGTGGAGGCGGTAAAGGGATATTATGAGCGGTTTTTACATCGCCTTCCCACCATAGAAGCATTGGCCGATTGCCCGGAGGATGAACTTTTAAAACTCTGGGAAGGCCTGGGCTATTACAACCGCGTGCGAAATATGCAGTGTGCAGCCAAGGTCATTATGGAATCTTACAATGGGCAAATGCCACAGGATTACGAGGAGATTTTGAACCTTCCCGGGATTGGTGCCTACACAGCGGGAGCCATTGCCTCTATTGCTTTTCAGATTCCGGTACCGGCGGTGGATGGAAATGTGCTTCGTATTTTAAGTCGGGTGCGGGAAGACGATGGGGACATTAAAAAGGAAGGAACAAAGAAACGGGTAACCAAAGAACTGTTTCCTTTTATGCCAAAGAACCATCCCGGGAGTTTTAATCAGGCTATGATGGAAATCGGCGCCTGTGTTTGTGTACCCAACGGAGAACCCCTTTGTCACAGTTGCCCCTGGGAGTCTATGTGCCTTTCCCATAAACATGGAACAACGGATCACTATCCCGTAAAGTCCAAACCGAAAAAAAGGCAAATTGAAGAAAAAACTGTTTTTTTGATCGTAGACGGAGAAAATCTTTTGATTGAAAAGCGTCCAAGTAAGGGCCTTTTGGCAGGGTTATATCAATTTCCAAACGTGGAAGGCTGGGTAGAAAGGGAAGATGCGGTAGCATTTGCCAGAGAAAAGGGATTGGATCCCGTCTTTGTGGAACCCCTTCCGGAGGCGAAACATATCTTTTCTCATATTGAGTGGCGTATGAAGGGGTATTTACTGAAAGTTTCCGACTTTCGTGGATGGAAGAATGAAAAAGAAGGAAATGGAATTTTGATCTCAAAGGATGAAATCCGCATGGAATACGCGATTCCGGCGGCTTTTGAAACCTATGCGGCCTATGTAAACCTCCCTCTTGGGAAAAAAGGATTTTTGTAGACAGTTTCCAAAAACTTGCTATAATAGAGATTGTGATTTTAGGAGGAAACTAATTATGAAACTGATTAGCTTTGGAATTCCTTGTTATAATTCCTATGCTTATATGGGGAAGTGTATTGAATCTTTGCTTCCCGGTGGAGATGAAGTAGAAATCATTATTGTTGATGACGGCTCCACAGATAAAACTGCAGAAATTGCAGATGCTTATGCAAGAAAATATCCCAATATTGTAAAGGCCATTCATCAGGAAAACGGTGGACACGGAGAGGCGGTAAATACCGGCTTGAGAAATGCTACGGGATTGTATTATAAAGTTGTTGATTCCGATGACTGGGTAGATTATGACGCCTATATGGAAGTCCTTGCCACTTTAAGACGATTGGTGGAGGAAGGAACTCCCGTGGATATGCTTTTGACCAACTATGTATATGAAAAGCCTTCCACAGACCAGCATCGTACCATGCATTATCGCTTGCTCTTCCCGCAAAACGAAATTGTGGGATGGGATGGAATGAAGAGAAACATCAAGGGATTTTCCATTTTGATGCATTCTGTAACCTATCGTACCCAAATGCTTCGGGAATGTAAGTTAGAGCTTCCCAAGCATACATTCTACGTAGATAATTTATTTGTTTACGTACCCCTTCCTTATGTAAAGACGATTTATTACTTAAATGTAAACTTCTATCGTTACTATATTGGAAGAGAAGGTCAGTCAGTAAATGAGCAAACCATGATCAAACGTATCGATCAGCAGTTGAGAGTAAACTATCTCATGATTGATGCCTATAATTTATGGGAAATTGAAGAAAAACATTTGCGTGAGTACATGTTTTCTTATTTAGAGATGATTACCGTTGTTTCTTCTGCTATCGGTTACGTTTCAAAGACGGAAGAAAACTTAAAAAAGGTGAAAAAACTTTGGCGCTATATTAAGGATAAAGATCCAAAGACCTATCGCCATTTGAGATACGGAGTGCTAGGCGGCTCCATGAATCTTCCCGGAAAATTCGGCAGATACTTATCGGTGAAAGGATACAAGCTTTCTCAGAAACTTGTGGGATTCAATTAAAAAAACTTCGGAGGACAGAGATGTTCTTCGAAGATTTTTTTTGTTTTAAAGTATGTTTAAGGTTTCCTTTGTAATATGTGTTTATCGAAAGATGGATAGGAGGAAATCAAAGTGGCAAACAAATATACATTTAAAAGAAAAGAAATGAAATACCTTTTAAGCAAAGAGCAGTTTTGGGGCTTTATGGAACGAATCAAAGATATGGCTGCAATCGATGCCTACGGAGAGACTTCTATTTTAAATATTTATTTTGATACTCCGGATTTTCGATTGATTCGTGAGTCCGTTGAAAAGCCGGTGTACAAAGAAAAACTGAGACTTCGCAGTTACGGTATTCCAACAGATGAAACCAATGCCTTTATTGAGATTAAGAAAAAGTACAAGGGTATTGTCTATAAGAGAAGAATCTCCGCACCTTACAAAGAGTCAAAGGATTATTTGTATGAGGATGTGCCTTTGGAAACTTCTTCTCAGATTTCCGCAGAGATTGACTACTTTAAGAAATGCTACCCCGGATTGCGACCGGCGATGGCGATTTCTTACGATCGAATTGCTATGGCGGGAATCGAAGACCCGGAACTTCGTATCACCTTTGATAAAAATATCCGTTGGAGAACAGACCATCTGGATTTGAAATACGGAAATACGGGACGGGAAATTCTAAAAAAAGACCAGTATCTAATGGAACTAAAAATTGCTGGCGCCATGGATTTGAAATTGGTAGCAATACTGGAGGAACTAAATATCCGTCAGGTATCCTTTTCGAAATACGGAAAAGGTTATGAGACACTTTTGGCGGAGAGATTGGAAGCCAGAAATGAATATGCAACTGTTGGTGAAGAAGCGTGTGCGATTGCATAAGAGGTATATGTTATGAAAGAAACGATAATTGTAATTCCGGCCTATGAGCCGGAAGGAAAACTGGTAGACTTCGTGGGAGATTTAAAAGAAGTGGGGTATGAAAAAATTATTGTTGTGGATGATGGAAGTGGAGTGGAGTACCGCTCCATTTTTTCGTCTGTGGAATTAATGGATGTGGTAGTATTGCATCATATGAAAAATATGGGGAAGGGTCAGGCTCTTCGTACGGCCTTTTTCTTTATTGATACCAAAAAGGACTGGCAGGGACCGATTATTACTGCAGATGCAGATGGACAGCATCTTATAAAAGATATTACGAAGGTAGAGTTGGCATTGGAAAAATATCCACAAAGGCTGGTGCTGGGAGTGCGGGATTTTGACGGAGAAAATGTGCCTTTTAAAAGCAGACAGGGAAACAAAATTACCAGTCGGTATTTTAAGTTAATCACAGGTGTGAATTGCCCGGATACCCAAACGGGATTACGGGGGATCCCCAACTCTATGTTGAAGTTTGCATTAGATGTAGAGGGTGACCGTTATGAATATGAGATGAATTTTTTGGTGGAGGCATCGAAACAAACTTCTTTTTATTATGTTCCCATTACCACGGTTTATGAGAACAACAATGCCTGCTCTCATTTTCGCCCGGTGCAGGATTCCTTGCGCATTTACGGAAGACCGCTACGGTTTTTGGTCTCATCTTTAACCGGTGCTTCCGTGGATCTTTTGTTGTTTTATCTTTTGACGCTATCTCTTAGTTTTCCCCATAGCCAACAGATCCTTGTGGCAACGGTTGTGGCAAGAGTTTGTTCCGGAATCGTGAACTTTTTTATGAATAAGCATTTTAGTTTTAAAAGTCGGGGAAAGACTTCTTACGAAGGTGTGAAGTATTTGTCTTTGTTTGTGGGACAGATGCTTTTATCCGCTGCAGGTGTCAGTCTTTTATCCATGTTGCTTCCTAATATGGCAGCAAAAATTGCTGTAGACTGCTTGCTTTTTGTGTTGAGTTACATTATTCAAAAGCAATGGGTGTTTGCAAACGAAAGAAATATGTATTCTTTACGCCGTTTTGTGGTATAATCTTACAAATACACGAAAACGGGGGACTGTGTATATGAATACTGTGGAAGAACTAGAACGGTTACGGCAGGAAAATGAGCAGCTTCGGGAGGAAAACCTTCGACTGCAACAGGTGATAGACACCAGTGAAAAGCGTTTGGGGGATTTTATGCGAAACCTCAATCACGGGATTCGTACGCCTTTGAATGCATCGGTGGGTCTAACCAATTTAATGTTGCAGAACAAGCTTACCGATGAGGAGATGCTCACCTACATTAAGAATATTGAACAATCCGGGATTACGGTACAGCGCATTTTAAATGATTTGTTGGATTATTCCTATTTGGAAACTGAGGTTATCACTCTAGAAGAAGAGGAATATAACATCATAGAACTTTTTGCTGAGATTGACGGTGAGTTGCGGGTGCGTACCGGTGGAAAAGATATCAAGGAATACATTGATTTGGATCCGGATTTGCCCAGCGTGTTGTACGGCGACAAGAATCGCCTCAAACAGATTATTTTAAGTGTGGTAAACAACGCGGTGCGCTTCACCTTACGCGGTGCGATTTATTTTAAAGTTCGTGTGGATATTCATGATGACAGTGACCGTGCAGTTTTATTTTTCTCCATAAGGGATACAGGCTTAGGCTTCGATGAAAAAACAGTAGAGCATTTGTTTGATCCTTTCGTGGGAAATGAAAAGGCATTCCCTTCCTCCGCAGACGGAACAGGATTGGAATTATCCATTGCCCGACGGTTGGTAGAGCTGATGTCCGGTGGTATTCAGGCCCACAGTGAAAAGGGAGTTGGCACAGAAATCTTTTTCACCATTCCTCAAAAGGTAGTGGATGTCACCCCGGTAGAACCTATTTCCACAGAAGATGACGAATTTCATTTTATTGCGCCAAAGGCAAAGGTTTTGATTGTGGATGACAATGAAATGAACCTTACCGTGGCCAAAGGACATTTGGCTCCTTTGAAGATGAATGTGGATGTGGCCTTAAACGGTAGAGAAGCCGTTGAAATGATTGAAAGAGAAAAATACGATTTAGTATTTATGGACCATATGATGCCGGAGATGGACGGTGTGGAAGCTGTTCGTATTCTTCGGAAAAAAGAAGATGCATATTTTAAAAATTTGCCTATAATAGCATTGAGTGCCAACGTTTTAGAAAAATCGAAAAAGATTTTCAAAGAGGAAGGTATGAATGACTTTTTGGAAAAGCCGGTAAAACCCATGGACATTGTTTTTGCTACCCGTCGCTGGCTTCCCAAGAACTTAATTGAAAAAACAGACAAACCCACCTTTGAAATTCGAACAGAAAACAATCTGCCGAAAATCAAAGGAATTGATTCTCAAGAGGGAGTGAAGTATTCTGGCTCCAAGACTAGGTGGTTGGAAATGCTGGGAGACTTTTATCATATTATTGACTTGAAGTCCCAAAAAATTGAGGACGATTTGGCGTCGGGAGATATTGCAAGCTATACCATTGAGGTACATGCCTTAAAGAATACCGCCCGATTAATCGGAGCTATGGAGTTGTCTTCGGAGTTTTTTGAACTGGAAAAACTTGGAGATGAAAACGCGGTGGCGATTTTAAAAGATAAAACGCCTCCGGTGCTACGACATTTTTCCGATTACAAGGAAGTACTGAAGCCATATGCCTTTGCAAAAGAGGAGAAAAAAAGGAATCTGGTTTCCAATGAGGAAATAGTTGCTGCGTTAACAGAAATCCGTGATGCCATTGACGGATTTGACCTGGACGGAGCAGATGCCGGTATGGAAAAACTGAATACGTATACCGTACCTGAGGAATATAAGGAACGAATGAAAAAGTTACGTGCTTTGGTAGCAGATGTGGCTATGGAAGATGTAATTAACGAAACGACTGCGCTGATTAAAGAATTTAGCAGATAAGAGGGTAGAGAAATGAGACGTGACAATATTTTGTTCGTGACAGAGGGTAAGAATTACCTTGATGAATCCATTCGTGATAATTTGGCAGAAAATGGCTTTAAAGTATACCAGTGTGTGTCAGAAAAGGAGGAACTGCTCAAGGCAACTCAGCGTGAACTCGTTGGTATGGTGTTGTTTGTGGATGACAAAATCCTACATGCTGCCAACAAATTGGAAGCCATTAAAGAATTTGCCCTACAGGAAGATTTACCGATTTTTTTGCTGGGCCAAAAAGAAGATATAATAAGGGCACAATCGGTATTACCGCCTCATACGGTGCGGGAATCCTATATTCGTCCCATTGATATTAAAGATATGTCCCTAAACATTCGAATGAGTGTGGACCGTTTCTCCGGCGAAGAACGAAGAAACATCTTGGTTGTGGATGATTCCGGAGCATATCTTCGAAGTGTTCGGGAATGGTTAGGGGATAAGTATCAGGTGACCTTGGCAAATTCCGGTACCATGGCAATCAAATCCATGACCTTAAAAAAACCGGATTTGATTTTATTGGATTATGAAATGCCTGTGGTAAGTGGAAAGCAGGTTTTGGAAATGATACGATGGGAACCGGAGTTCTCGGAAATTCCGGTAATCTTTTTAACCGGTAAAAATGACAAGGCCAGCATCATGAATGTTATGGGATTAAAGCCGGATGGCTATTTATTAAAATCCATGGAGCCTACAGAGATTGTTCGGGCTGTGGATGAATTCTTTTCAAAACAAAGACTATAGAAGGATGAGACATGAGCGGATTGGAAAACAAAGAAGTAAACCACTTGGTGGAGGAAATTTTAAAAGACTACGATCAAAATCGTGACGTGGATAAGATGGCGGTGTTCGATCAGCCGGACAAAATGGTAATCAAGGACATTGTCAATAAACTGCTTCGCATTGTCTTTCCTGGATACTATCGGGACAAGGTATATCGCAGCTACAATATTCACGGCAATCTTACAGTGTTAATTGAGGATGTGCTTTACAATTTAAGCAAACAGATTGCCATTGTATTGAAGTACGATTGCAAAGACAAAGAGCCGGATGAACTTGTGATTCAGGAGCAGGCCTATTGCCTCACTATGACGTTTTTTTCAAAGATTCCCATGATTCGCGAATATGTTAATACGGATTTGGAGGCAACCTTCCAGGGGGATCCTGCGGCATACAATAAAGACGAAATCGTATTGAGCTATCCCGGGCTTATGGCTACGACCATCAACCGTTTGGCCCATGAATTGTTTTTGCTGAATATTCCTTTGATTCCCAGAATGATGACGGAGTATGCCCATTCCAAAACAGGAATCGATATTCATCCCGGAGCTACCATTGGAAAATACTTTTTCATTGACCATGGTACCGGTGTTGTAGTTGGTTCTTCCACAGTGATTGGAAATCATGTAAAGGTATACCAGGGCGTGACTTTAGGTGCTCTTTCCACCAGTGGAGGCCAGGCACTTCACGGAACCAGACGTCATCCTACCATTGAAGACAATGTTACCATTTATTCCGGAGCATCCATCTTAGGTGGTGATACGGTAATCGGTGAAGGTTCCGTTATCGGTTCCAATGCCTTTATTACAAAGTCCATTCCTGCAGGAACAAGGGTTACCATTAAGAATCAGGAACTTCAGTTCAAGGATAAGGATGGAAGCGTAATCGAAAAAAATGACCTGGCGCAGGGAGATGCCTGGTTTTACGTGATATAGTCATTGCATTTGGCAATGAGGAAAAGATATATTGTTATTTTTGTAACAATGTGATATTCTTGGAAAAGATGAAAATTGCATCGGATTGTATCGAAAGAACTGTACCGAAGAAGCAATACAAATAATCTCCGTGGTTTTGGTAAGACCAGACGGTTATCGTTATGAAATCGATCAGGCAATAAAAACAGGAGGTGGTGCCATGAGAATAGGATTTGTTGGCGCCGGAAAGGTTGGCTGTTCCCTGGGAAAGTATTTTGCAACAAAGGGAGCAAGCGTGTCGGGGTACTATAGTAGGACTTTGGCATCGGCGAAAGTTGCAGCTGAATTTGTAGGCACAAATTATTATGAATCTTTGGAGACAGTCGTAGATGAAAGCGACTGTCTTTTTTTCACGGTAAATGATGCGGCCATAGAGGACGTATGGAACAAAGTGAAAGAAATGAATATTTCCGGAAAGATTATTTGTCATTGCAGCGGAGCGAAATCTGCTTCCGTCTTTGAGGGTATTAATGAAAGAGGGGCCTTTGGTTTTTCTCTTCATCCCATATCACCCTTTTCTTCAAAGTATGAGTCTTATAAAAATGTAGAGGATGCCTATTTTACCTTGGAAGGAGAAAATATTGCTCTTTCAGAAATGAAGGAATTTTTGGAGGAGATGGGGTTGTCCTATTCCCTTTTGTCCGGTGACAATAAGGTGAAGTATCACGGTGCCTGTGTGTTTGCAAGTAATTTGGCCATTGGTCTTTTTGACGATGCCACAAAGTTGCTTTGCGATGTGGGGTTTACGAAGGAGGATGCAAAAAGAGCTCTAAAGCCTTTGATCCTTCAAAACATAACTGCATTTTTGGAGAAGGATGCAAAAGATGCGTTGACCGGACCGGTGGAACGGGGGGATGTAGCAACGGTGGAAGCTCATCTATCGGTCTTGGACAAGAATCAAAAAGAAGTCTATCGCAGTTTGTCAAAAGAACTGTTGGGTATAGCAAAGGAAAAACATAAGGAAAAAGATTACGGAAATATGGAAAGCCTGTTAGGGTAAAGGAGTAATTGAATTATGAGTAAGAGAACAGTCACAACATTACAGAAACAAAAGGAAGAAGGCGTAAAGATTTCTATGGTAACCGCCTATGATTATACCACCGCTACTTTGGTAGAGGCTTCCAATATTGATATGGTATTGGTAGGAGACTCTTTGGGGATGACTATGCTGGGCTATGATGATACTCTTTCTGTTACCATGGAGGATATGATTCATCATACCAGAGCCGTTTCAAGAGGATTACACGATACATTTTTAGTGGCGGATATGCCGTTTTTGTCTTACCAGACATCTGTGTATGATGCGGTAATGAACGCCGGAGCTTTGGTAAAGGAAGGACATGCCCAGGCAGTAAAACTGGAAGGTGGAGTAAAGGTAAAAGAACAGATTCGTGCCATTGTGGATGCAGATATTCCCGTTTGTGCCCACATCGGTTTGACACCTCAGTCTGTAAATGCCTTTGGCGGTTTTAAAGTTCAGGGTAAGGATGAGGCAAAAGCAAAACAATTGATTGAAGATGCCAGAGCCGTTCAAGAAGCAGGAGCCTTTATGGTGGTTTTAGAGTGCGTTCCCGCAAAACTAGCAGAAATGATTTCCAAGGAACTTACCATTCCTACCATTGGAATTGGAGCAGGCGCAGGATGCGACGGACAGGTTTTGGTATATCAGGATTTGTTGGATATGTACGAAAAGATGAAACCCAAATTTGTAAAACACTTCGCCCATGTAGGGGAAGCAATGAAGGCCGGATTTAAAGCTTATGACGAAGAAGTAAAGGCAGGTACCTATCCTGCAGAAGAACATACATTTAAGATTTCCGATGAAGTATTAGATAGACTATATTAACAACAGTTTTATATAAAACGATTAGTTTTGAGTTAAGAAAATTTGAGAATAGATAGATAAGGAAATAGATATCAGAAATAGAAAGAAAAAGAGGTCATAGTAGATAAATGTTAGTTGCAGAAAAGATTGCAGAAGTAAAAGAAAATGTTAGAACCTGGAAAAAAGAGGGAAAGACCATTGGTTTGGTGCCCACTATGGGATACTTACATGAAGGTCACGGTTCTTTGATAAAAAAAGCCAGAGAAGAAAATGATATTGTTATTGTTTCTGATTTTGTAAATCCCATTCAGTTTGGACCAAAGGAAGATTTGGCAACCTATCCCAGAGATTTTGATGCGGATTGTAAACTTTGTGAGTCCCTTGGTGCGGATTTGAT
>JAILJP010000009.1 GCA_024694625.1 Lachnospiraceae bacterium
CATTGGATATCCCCTCAAAATATGATATAAATATATAATGGATTGAAATATAAATGAAATAATGTTTAAGGAGATTATTATGTCATACAAAGAGATTTATGAACAGTGGTGTACCGATGAGTACTTCGATGAAAAAACCAGAGAAGAGTTAAAGGCGCTTACCGATGAAAAGGAAATTGAAGACCGTTTTTATCGTTCATTGGAATTTGGTACCGGTGGACTTCGTGGAGTAATTGGTGCGGGAACAAACCGCATGAATATTTATACCGTTCGTCAGGCAACTCAGGGTCTTGCCAATTATATTATTTCCCAGGGTGGTCAGGAAAAGGGCGTTGCCATTGCATATGATAGTCGTATTATGTCACCTGAGTTTTCAAAGGAAGCAGCTCTTTGCTTAAATGCAAATGGTATTAAGACCTATCGTTTTGAATCTCTTCGTCCCACTCCGGAGCTTTCCTTTGCGGTTCGTGAATTGGGATGTATCGCAGGTATTGTTGTAACAGCAAGTCACAATCCCCGTGAGTACAACGGATATAAAGTTTATTGGGAAGACGGTGCACAGATTACACCTCCCCATGACAAAAACATTTTAGCGGAAGTAGCAAAGGTTACAGATTTACATGACTGTAAGACTATGAGCCGTGATGAAGCCAGAGAAAAAGGATTGTATGTAAACATTGGTGAAAAAATCGATGATGCTTACATGAAAGAATTAAAGAAACAGTCCATTCATCCGGATGTTATTCGTGAGATGGCAAAAGACTTTACCATTGTTTACACACCTTTAAACGGAACAGGAAACAAGCCGGTTCGTCGTGTGTTAAAAGAGCTTGGATTTGAAAAGGTATTCGTAGTACGTGAGCAGGAAGCTCCCGATGGAAACTTCCCTACTTTGCCTTATCCCAACCCGGAAGATCCCAATGCATACAAGCTTGCTTTGGAACTTGCTAAGGAAGTGGATGCAGATATTATTTTGGCTACCGATCCTGATGCAGACCGTTTGGGTGTATATTGCAAGGATACAAAGACCGGAGAGTACGTATCCTTTACTGGAAACATGTCCGGAATGCTTATTGCAGAATATATCTTAAGAGAGCGTACCTTGGAAAAGACCATGCCCCCTCATCCTGCATTGGTAGAAACCATCGTTACCACAGATATGGCAAAGGTAATTGCTGCAGATTATGATGTACATTTGATTGAAGTATTAACCGGATTTAAGTTCATTGGTGAACAGATCAAATTCTTTGAGCAGAATCAGTCTTATCACTATGTCTTCGGTTTGGAAGAATCCTATGGATGTCTTGCCGGAACCTATGCAAGAGATAAGGATGCCTGCGTAGCAGTTATGCTTCTTTGCGAAGTTGCTGCATTCTATAAGAAGCAGGGAAAGACTCTTTGGGATGCTATGCTTGATATGTATGAGAAGTACGGCTATTTCAAAGAAGGTCTTCATACCATTACCTTAAAGGGTATGGACGGAGCTGCTCAGATTCAAAACATGATGGATAAGGCTCGTAAGAATCCTCCTATGGAATTAGCAGGATTAAAGGTGGAAGCCGTTAGAGATTACACCAAGGATGAAAGAAAAGACGTTAAGACTGGTGAAGTTACTCCTACCGGATTGCCTTCTTCCAACGTTTTGTATTACGAACTTTCCAACAACTCATGGTGTTGTATCCGTCCTTCCGGAACAGAGCCTAAGATTAAGTTCTACTTCGGTGTAAAGGGTGAATCTTTGGAAGACAGCGCTCAGAAATTAGATGCATTGAAAGATGCTTTGATTCAGTTTATGAGTTAAAAGAGGATACAAATAGAAATAGATAAAGGCAGATATTTTTTATGTCAGAAAAGATGTTAACCGTGGTGGTTCCTTCTTATAACGAGGAAGAATCGATTCCCTTGTTTTATGAAGAAATGATACGGGTTTATGATACAGAATTAAAAGATAAAATTGATTTGGAATTTCTCTTCGTGGATGACGGCTCCAAGGACAGAACCATGGAAGTAATTCACGAATTGAATAAAAAAGATGACAGAATACATTATGTTTCCTTTTCCAGAAACTTCGGGAAAGAAGCCGCGATTTATGCAGGGCTGGAAAATGCTTCCGGCGATTATGTAGCCATTTTGGATGCGGATTTACAGGATCCCCCGGCACTTCTTCCGGAAATGATTCGTATCGTGGAAGAGGAGCATTATGATTGCGTAGGCTCCCGACGGGTTACCAGAAAAGGAGAGCCTCCCATCCGTTCTTTTTTCGCTCGACAGTTTTACAAGCTTATGGCGAAAATCTCTCAGGCAGAAATCGTAGATGGCGCCAGAGATTTCCAGTTAATGAACAAAAAAGTGGTAAATGCCATTTTATCCATGGGAGAATACAATCGATTCTCCAAAGGAATTTTTGGATGGATTGGCTTCCGCAAAAAATGGTTGGAATATGAAAATGTGGAACGTGCGGCAGGAGAGACAAAGTGGTCTTTTTGGAAACTCTTTCTCTATGCCTTAGATGGAATTATCGCATTTTCTACAGCACCCTTGGTAATATCTTCCGTTATGGGTATGGTGATGTGTCTCGTGGCTTTTTTGGCTATTATTTTTATCATTATCAAAACCCTGGTGTTCGGAGATCCTACCTCCGGATGGCCTTCCATGGTTTGTATCATTGTTTTGATTGCGGGAATTCAGCTTTTAAGCATCGGTATTTTGGGGCAGTATATGGCAAAGACTTATTTGGAAACCAAGAATCGTCCCAAGTATTTGATTGAGGAAGCAAAGTTACAGGATAAAGAGATTTTATAAAGGAGGCGTGAATATGCCGATTCCAAAAATCGATATAGAAAAATCAAAAGAAGCACTTCAAAAGGCAGCAGGAACCGTATCGGAGAAAGTCAGTGTAGCTGCAGAAACTGTTTCGGAAAAGGTAAGTGAAGCAGCCGGTACCGTGTCAGAAAAATTTTCTGAGACCATGGACAGCATGGGCAACGACAACGGATTTAATCATCCCGATGAATTCCGTGACGGCTTTATGTTACATGGCCCTTTGGCAAAGGAAGGCTACGACTGGTGGTGGCATTCTTTTACCGGCCGAAACGTAAAAACCGGAGAGGAAAAGTCCTTCTTTATTGAGTTTTTCACCATCAATCCCGGATTGGGCAAAGATGAACCGGTATTTGGTCAGTTGCCCGGTAACAAAGAAGCAGGGATTCGTCCCAGCTATATGATGGTAAAAGCCGGTGCCTGGGGTGAAGACGCGGCTCAGTTACATCGCTTTTTTGGATGGGATCACGTTACCGTTAAAGACGAAATTCCTTTTATGATCAGCGCAGAAGATTGCTTCTGCTCCGAGACTAGAACCATGGGTCGGATTGAACTTTCCGAGGTGGATGTAAAAAACCATCCGGAGTATTTATCCGATGCAGGAAAGATGTTTTGGGATTTACAGATTGATAAACAGATTGCTTTCAATGTGGGCTACGGTGCAGGCTGGGCCCTTCGCGAGATGGAAGCATTTCAGATGTTTTGGCACGCACAGGGTATGAAAACCGCCTATACAGGAACCGTGGTATGGAACGGTGAAGAGTATAAGGTTTCTCCGGAAAACTGCTACGGATACGCAGACAAAAACTGGGGAAGTGATTTTACCAGTCCTTGGGTGTGGCTTACTTCCAACAATATGGTTAGTAAGCTTACAGGAAAGCGCCTGGAGAATTCCGTTATTGATATTGGTGGCGGAAGACCCAAGGTTGGGCCTTTTGCCATTGAAGGAAAGTTGCTTTCTGCTTTTTGGTATGAGGGTGTACCTTACGAGTTTAACTTCTCAAAATTCTGGACTTTGACAAAGACGAATTTCAAAGTTTTAGATAAGCGGGAACGGGTTGTTTGGCGTGTGGAACAGGAAACTCCTATGAACATGATTAAGGTGGAGATCTCTTGTCAAAAGAAAGATATGTTAAAGGTTCGATACGAATCTCCAGACGGAGGATTCCGTCACACCAATCTTTGGAATGGTGGAACCGGAGAGGGAACCATTCAGCTTTACCGCAAAAATATTTCCATCAAGAATAAATGGGAATGGGAACTAATCGATGATATCGAAGTAAAGAATGTGGGCTGTGAATACGGTGAATATCCCAAGGGAACGGTTGAGCCGGAAGTGCCCAAGGAATTAAAAGATAAATTTGAAAAATAAAAACGGGGAGGAGGCAAACGCTTCCTCTTTGCCGCGTTAAAGGAGGCTAATATGGACGTATTAAATTTGGAACCAAAGGAAGTATTTCGTTATTTTAAAGAAATGTCAGATATTCCCCGTCCTTCCTATAAGGAAAAGGCAATCAGCGATTATTTGGTAGCTTTTGCCAAGGAACACAATTTAGAATATTACCAAGATGAACTTTTTAATGTCATTATGATTAAAGAGGCATCTGCCGGTTATGAAGATAAGCCTGCTATTATTTTGCAGGGTCACATGGATATGGTTTGCGAAACCGCACCGGGATGCACCAAAGACATGGACAAAGAAGGTTTGAATTTGGTAGTAGACGGAGACTTTTTGTCAGCAGAAGGCACTACCTTAGGTGCCGATGACGGAATTGCCGTTGCCTATGCTTTGGCACTTTTATCAGATGATACTTTAAAACATCCCCGCTTAGAGTTTGTATGTACCGTTTCTGAAGAAGTGGGCATGGACGGAGCCAGAGAAATCGATTGCTCTATGTTAAAGGGAAAACTTCTTTTGAACATGGACAATGAAAAAGAAGGACAGGTTTTGGCCAGCTGTGCCGGTGGCGGAACAGCCCGTATTCACTTCCCTGTAGAAAGAGAATCTGGTTTGGCAGATGGTGAAGTATCAGTAGAGATAGCTCTTCTTGGTGGCCGAGGCGGACACTCCGGAGATGAGATTGATAAAGGAAGAGGAAACGCTTCTATTTTGCTGGGACGGGTGCTTCGTCATGTCAATACAAAGGTAGATTTTAAGTTAATTTCCATTAGCGGTGGAAGTAAGGATAACGCTATTCCTCGCGAAGCAAGAGCAATTATTGCAGTTTCAAAAGAAAAGGTGGAAGTTGTAAAAGAAAAGGTTGAGGCTTCGTCTATTGCCATTGCATTGGAGTTTGCCAAAACAGATGCCGGATTAAATGCAACCTGTAAGGAAGTAGAAGCAAGTTTTGCACCTTTTACAAAAGAGTGCAGTGATAAATACATGTTATTGTTAGCCTCTTTGCCAAATGGAATTCGCAGAATGTCCAGAGATATTGAGGGCTTGGTAGAGACTTCATTGAATCTTGGTATTAATCATACCGAAGAGGACAAGGTGGTAATTGGATACTCTGTCCGGAGTTCTGTAGGTACCTCCTATATGGCTTTGGTTGAAAAATTAAAATATATCTGTGAAGGTATGGGCTGTAGTGTAGAGATGTATGGTGAGTACCCTGCCTGGGAATTTGTGGAGAAATCCAAGTTCCGTGACAATCTTCAAAAAGTGTACAAGGATATGTTTGGCGAAGAACTTAAGATTTGTGCCATTCATGCCGGTGTGGAATGTGGACTTTTGTCAGCGAAGATTGAAGGATTGGATGCCATTTCCATGGGACCGAATATCTATGACATTCATACTCCTGAGGAACGTTTGTCCATTTCTTCAGCGAAACGCAGCTATGAGTTTGTTCGAAAAGTAATTGAGGAGATTTAGGATTTCCTTTATACTTTAATTGATATGAAATAACATTTTGGGAGGTGTTTCTATGCGAATTGGACTTTTGACCAGTGGTGGGGATTGCCAGGCATTAAATGCTGCTATGCGTGGCGTTGTAAAAGGTTTGGCAAACAATGTGGACCATCTGGAAGTATATGGATTCTTTAACGGATATAAGGGTTTGATTTACAGTGATTATCGTCTGTTAACCAGTGCGGATTTTTCCGGAATCCTTACAAAGGGTGGAACGATTTTGGGATCTTCCCGTTGTCCTTTTAAAGAGATGCGAACACCGGATGAAAATGGTTTGGATAAAGTGGAAGCGATGAAATCCACCTATTATAAACTGAACCTGGATTGCTTGGTTGTTTTAGGCGGAAACGGTTCCCAAAAATCAGCAAATCTTCTCCGTGAAGAAGGTTTAAATGTGATTCATTTACCTAAGACCATTGATAATGATATTTGGGGCACGGATATGACCTTTGGTTTTTACAGTGCTATCGATGTAGCCTGTGATGCCATCGATCGTATTCATACGACAGCAGCTTCTCACAATCGAGTATTTATTGTAGAAGTAATGGGCCACAAGGTTGGTTGGTTAACCTTGTATTCCGGAATTGCATCCGGTGCAGACATTATTTTGCTGCCGGAGATTCCCTATGACGAAAAGTATATTATCGAAGCGATTAATCGTCGTCACAGAGAAGGAAAAGGCTTTACTATTATTGCTGTTGCGGAAGGTGCCATTTCCAAGAAGGAAGCGGAACTGACCAAAAAAGAATTAAAGAAAAAACGTGAAAAAGAGGTGCATCCATCTGCTGCATACCGTATTGCAAAGCTGGTGGAAGAACGTACCGGCGCAGAAGCAAGAGTTACGGTTCCGGGACATACCCAAAGAGGAGGAAGCCCCTGCCCTTACGACAGAGCTCTTTGTACCAGATTGGGTTCTGCAGCTGCGAAAGCAATTATCGATAAAAAATACGGAAACATGGTTGCCATTATCAATGGAGAAACCAAACTGGTGCCTTTGGAAGAGGTTGCCGGAAAATTAAAAGGTGTGGATCCTAATTGTAAGATGATCAGAGAAGCGAAGTTCATGGGAATCAGCTTCGGAGACGAATAAAAAGATTCGAATAATTCTTTGGACTCCACAATAGAAAAGAGGAAGTTTCATGTCTTATATGGCATTGTATCGAAAGTTCCGACCTCAGGAATTTTCGGAAGTAAAAGGTCAGGATCATATTGTGACCACATTGAAAAATCAAATAAGAACCGGCCGTATCGGACATGCCTATTTGTTTACCGGGACCCGAGGAACCGGTAAGACTACTATGGCAAAGCTTTTTGCCAAGGCAGTGAACTGTGAGAGTCCTTTGGAAGACGGAAGTCCCTGTGGAGAGTGCCCTTGTTGTCGGGCTGCCAATGAGGGGAATTCCATGAACGTAATCGAATTGGATGCCGCTGCCCACAACGGTGTGGATGACATTCGACAGATTATTGAAGAAGTTGCCTATCCTCCCTCTCAGGGAAAGTATAAGGTCTATATTGTGGATGAGGTACATGAGTTGTCTGGTTCTGCCTTTAATGCATTTTTAAAGACCTTGGAGGAGCCACCGTCTTATGTCATCTTTATTCTTGCTACGACAGAGGTGCACAAGATTCCCATTACCATTATGTCCCGTGTTCAGCGTTATGATTTTCGACGAATAACCATCGAGACCATAGCTGCTAGACTTCGGGAATTGTGTGATGCAGAAGGGGTAAATGTTGAGGACAAAGCCCTGAATTACATTGCAAAGGTGGGAGATGGTTCCATGAGAGATTCCATTTCTCTTTTGGATCAGTGTATTGCCTTTTATATCGGTGAGGATTTGACCTATGACAAAGTGTTAAAGACTTTGGGAGCAGTGGATACGGAAATCTTTTCCAAACTGCTTCGTGCCGTGGCATCACACAACGCCAACGAGGCCATTGCCATTGTGGAAGAGGTTGTAATTCTCGGTCGTGAATTGGAGCAGTTCGTATCGGATTTTATCTGGTACTTACGAAATCTTATGTTGCTTTCCGGCGGGGAAGATATGGAAGACGCATTGGATATGTCTTCAGAGAATCTGGATCTTTTAAAAGAAGAGTCCCATATGGTAGAATTGGACGTGATTTTGCGTTATATCCGAATTATGTCGGAGTTGGCAGGTCAGATGAAATATTCTTCCCAAAAGCGCGTACTTTTGGAGATTGCCATTATAAAGCTTTGTTCTCCTCAGACAGAGGAGGATTTTGGTTCGATTTTGGACCGTATTCATCTTTTGGAACAAAAGATGGAAGAAGGAATTCCTATGATGGCGGCGCCCATGGCTCAAGCTTCCGGTGGAAGTGCTTCGGCTGAGCCGGTAAAGAAAAAGGAATTTCCCAAAGCGGTAGGGGACGATGTAAAAAAAGTACTTCGGGAATGGAAGCAAATCCTGGCTGAAAGTGACAGCGGACTGTTGCGAAGCTTTTTGGGAAAAGGAAATGCCACTGTGGAAGAAGACGGTTCCTTTGTTTTGGTATTTGATGCCCATGAGGCAACGCAAAAAACAGCTTATGATACCTGTTTGCTTCACGAAGGCGAAATCAAAAAAATGATAAACGATTACATGGAATTGGATTTCCCTGTAAAATTCGTTTTGAATAATTCCGGAGTGGACAGTACAAGGATTTATCCTGATGCGCTGTCTCATTTCCAGGAAGAAAACGATATTCAAATAGAAGTAGAAGATTTTTAAGGAGGATGAATCATGGCAAAAAGAGGTGGATTTCCCGGAGGAATGGGAATGCCCGGAAATATGAATAATCTGATGAAGCAGGCACAGAAGATGCAGCGTCAGATGGAAGAAAGCCAGAAAGAATTAGAATCAAAAGAAGTAACTGCAGCAGCAGGCGGCGGTGCAGTTAAGGTAACAGTTTCCGGTAAAAAGGAAATTGTTAAAGTAGAATTACAGGAAGAAGTCGTAGATCCCGAAGATATTGAAATGCTTCAGGACTTGATTATGGCAGCCACCAACGAAGCTCTTCGTCAGATTGATGAAATCTCTCAGGCGCAGATGTCTCAGATTACCGGCGGCCTTGGCGGTTTGATGTAAGGAGAATCCGGTGGAATATTACAGCCAGCAAATATCACAATTGATTGCGGAGTTGTCTTCCCTTCCCGGTATTGGTTCAAAGTCAGCCCAGCGTTTGGCGTTTCATATTTTGCATATGCCACGGGGGGATGTAAAGCGACTTTCTGAGACCATTTTATCAGCCAGAGAAAACGTTCGGTTTTGTAAAGAATGTTTTACCCTTACGGATCAGGATGTCTGTCCTATTTGTGGGGATATGAAGCGTGACCACAAGACCATTATGGTAGTGGAAGATTCCAGAGACATGGCAGCCTTTGAACATATGAAAGAGTACAAAGGGGTTTACCATGTGTTACACGGAGCTATTTCCCCCATGCAGGGAATCGGACCGGAGGATATTCGTTTAAAAGAATTGATGAGTCGATTGCAGGGAGATGTGGAAGAGGTCATTATCGGTACCAACTCTACCTTAGAAGGTGAAACAACCGCTATGTATATCAGCAAACTCATTAAACCCACCGGTGTAAAGGTGAGCCGAATCGCCAGTGGTGTGCCTGTAGGCGGCGATTTGGAAAACACGGATGAGATTACCCTTCTTCGCGCCCTTGAAGGACGAACAGAATTGTAATTTCTTTCAAGAATCGGTAAAGAATTTCATAGAAGTTTCCGAAACATATTACAGAAATGTCCTGTGTTAACAGGAGAATATGTTTGGCGGAAACGGATTTCAAAAGAGCCAAAGCAAGGATGCTTCCATTTGCGGAGGTTCTTTTTTATGCAAATAAATGAGTTGAAAAATCTTACATTGGCAGGTGCCAATCATCAGATAAATCACGAGATTACCCAGACTGGAAATCTTGTCACCGAGGAGACAAAAACCAATGCTCCTCTTCGAAGCATATCTTTAAAAGATCCATTTTATGAAAAAAATGATTTAAAACAAAACAATGCGGCAGAGGATTTTTCGGAAGCGGATGCCAGTGGTCTTTCCGCAAAAGAATTGAAAGACCGCATGGTGTTAAACTCCGAAAATATGACAAGGGACGAGCATGATTCCCTAAAAGAAGAAGGCTATGATCCCATGAATATGGAGGAAAAGGACTTTGTAACCATTGCGGATAAAATTCGCGTGCAGTTGGCAAAGGGCGGTATGGATATCTCTGTAACAGGCGGGCTTTCTCAAAGTGCCGCTTCGGATCCTGCTATGGAAAGAGCAGTGGATAACGCCATGAAAAAGGCGGCTGAAATTTCCGAACTATCCGAAGACAATATGCTCTACATGGTAAAAAATGATTTGGAGCCAACCATTGAAAATATCTTTGCTGCGGAATACAGTCAGGGCCAGGGCGCTATCAATCCCGCAGAAGGAAATGCCATTGATTTTTCAAAACCGGAAATGGCATCTCTTTTGGAGCAGGTGTCATCTGTAATTACCGAAGCTGGATTTGAAGCAGATGAAATGCAGTTGCAAAACGCTGCTTTGTTAATTGGAAATGAAATTCCGGTAACGGAAGAGACAGTAAGTTATTTCAATGTACTTCAAACCGGTGAATTATTGTTAGATGATAATCAGGTTGTAAAAGCAATTTTAACATCTGTGGAAGAAGGAAAGATGCCAGAAGACGCCTATCTTTTGGAAGGATTTTCTCTTTATGATGAAGCGGTGGAGATTCAAACCTATTTTCAGGAAACTCCGGTGGAAGAAATCGCTGCAGCATCAGTGGAAAAAGACAATGTGAAGGCACAGCGAATGGCAGCGGAAATCCGTTTGATGATGACGGTGGAAGCCAACTATTCCATGTTGAAGCAAGGAATCACCATTGATACTACAGACCTGGAAGCTTTGGTGGAAAACCTAAAGGCTCAGGAAGAGGAAACCATTACCGAGACAAAGGTCTCAGAGGTTTTACAGATTAAGGAAGAAATTTCTTCTTATCCCATAGATTTGTTAGGTGGATTTTCTACCAAAGAAAGCATCGATCAGGCTACGCTTACAGATGTTAAAAGTGCCGGAGAAAATCTTCTTTTGAAGTATCAGGCTGCCGGAGAACGTTACGAAACCATGCAGACGGAAGTGCGAAAGGACCTTGGAGACTCCATTAAAAAGGCATTTGAAAACGTGGATGACATCCTGGAGGATTTGGGATTTGAGGCCACAGAGTCCAATGAACGTGCCGTTCGTATTTTAGGATACAACTCGTTGGAGATTACAAAGGAAAATGTTTCTTTGATGCGCTATGGGGATGAGACAGTGCAAAGTGCTTTGAAAGCCTTAACACCCAAAACTGTTTTAACTATGATTAAGACCGGTTACAATCCTTTGGATATGTCATTGGATGATATCATAAAAAAGTCAAAGGAGATTTCCGGTGGAACTGCAGGAGGAGCAAATGATACCTCCGGAAACAATGGGGGAAATTCTTCAGCCCAGAGCGAGGAAGAGAACTTCGCAGAATTTTTGTGGAAGTTAGAGCGTCAAAACGGAATTACGGAAGAACAGCGACAGAGCTTTATTGGTGTATATCGCTTGATTCACCAGGTAGAAGAATCTGACGGAGCTGTGATTGGTCAGTTGATTAATCAGGGCGCGGAAGTTACCCTTCGCAATATGATGGGAGCTGTTCGTACCAGAAAGCATGAAAAGAGAGAGTACGTGGTGGATGATGATTTTGGCGGCGTGGATTCCGTGACTTCATCCCTTTCTATTACACAGCAGATTGAGGCAGCGTTTTTCACTATGCGCACATCGGATGCGGGAGAAGCGATCTCTCCTTCCAAGATGATGCAGTTTGAAAACGAAGATGCCTTTATGAATATGAATCCGGATGAATTTGCCCAAGCATTGGAAAACATGGATTCTGATCGTGTGGAAGAGGCAGCGTATACCGCGGAAGAAATCAATCGTATGCAGCAGGCGGTAGCATCAGAGGAAAAGGTATATCAGATGTTGCAGCAAATGGATTTCCCCACTACGCCGGCTTACTTGGAAGCTTGGAGTCAGTATTTAAACAATCGAAATCAGATGTTTAAAAACATGGCGAAAAATTTAAATCGCGAAGGTCAGGTATTCTCCGAAATCGGCAGCAATTTAGACTTGGATAATCTGGATTTGGCACTGCAAACAACCATGGAAGATATTATTGAGGCCATGGGCGAGGCATCCAAAACGCCGGAGGAAATGGCGGAAGCCCAGGAAAAATTGGCGGAAACCGCGGAAAATGTTATGCGAAATATGTTGGTGGAAAAAGATGTATCTTCCATTGATGTTCGTGGCATGAAAATAACGGTAACCCAGCTTCAAATGTTGGGACAAAAGGCAAGGGAAACAGAGCAGTTTGCCATCCCCATTATGGTAGCGGATGAATATGGAAATATGTCTTTAAAAATTGTTCGCGGTAAGGATGAGGACAAGGGACAAGTGGACATCACCTTTGATATGGAAAGCACAGGTGCTGTATCTGCCACCTTTAAGTATGAGGGTAATTCCTTGGATGGTAATTTGACTACATCCAGCCCTCAAACCAGAGAGTTGCTATCCTCTCAAATGTCTGCCATTGCAGGGGCGCTACAGGAGGCCAGTGATTTACCTGTGTCTTTGAGTTTCGGTTGGGATTCTTCAGTGGATGCCAATGCTATTTATGACAACAAAGAATATGATTTCGAAACCACTACGGAAAAGAGGACCATTCAGACTACAAAACTATATGGAATTGCCAGAGCCTTTATCCAAACATTGGGAGAAATCGCAGCTTAACCAAAAACAAGTGAAATTTCACATTAAGTTTTAAGGGAAGTTTCCGATATATAAATTGAGACAAAGGATTGTCAAAAGAATGCATGGAGGCATTTTTCATTTCTATGCAACTTTTGACAATTTTTTTATGAGTGAGGTTCGTTTATGAAAGTAAATAATAATATTTCAGCAGTAATTACCAATAATCAGTTACTTCGTACAGAGGATTCTTTGGCAAAGTCCATGGAGCGTTTATCTTCCGGATTAAAGATTAATCACGCAAAAGATAATCCTTCAGGAATGGCGATTTCAAATAAAATGCAGGCTCAGATTGATGGTTTGGATCAGGCATCCAGAAATGCATCTGACGGAACAAGCGTTTTGGAAACTGCGGACGGTGCCTTGAATGTGGTTACATCCATGATTCAGAGAATGAGAGAGTTGTCAGTTCAGGCAGCCAATGGTACAAACTCCCAGTCAGAAAAAGAAGCTATTCAGCTAGAAATAGATAAATTAAAAGAAGAAGTAAACCGTGTTTCTTCCAGCACGGAATTTAATACCAAGGCATTGTTAAATGGTTCTTTGGACAATCGTGTTTACGCTGACAATGTTTCTCGTATTCAGGTTTCTGAAGAAGTACCTTCCGGCGTATATGAATTTACAATTGATTCTGCGGCGAAACAGGCAAATATATCCGGTGGAACAATTCCCGCATCACTGACAAATTCCGGAGTCGTAGAGTTTAACGGTTCCAAGGTGGAGTTGACTGCCGGTATGTCCCAGGAAGAGGTTTATACTGCTCTTCGTGATGCAGCGGAAATTGGTGAAGCTTATATCAGCGGAAGCGCAACCGATTCTTTGGATTTCTATAGTACAGCATACGGAACAGGAGCGTCTTTACATATTACAGTTAGTGATGCCGATTTAGCTGCTGAGTTGGGACTTCCTACAGATACTACATCTTCAGGAATTGATGCAGAGATTACACTGGATAACAACTCTGCATTTGAAAAGACAGCTTCTGTAAAATACGAAGGAAATAAGATTACCGTCACTGATGTTAAGGGATTTGAAATTTCTCTTATGTTGGATGCCGGTGTGGACGCAACCAATGACCCGGAAGGCAAAAATGGTGTGGTTAGTTTAAATGTAACAGATATGGGTCCTATGGTACTTCAGATTGGTGCAAATGAAGGACAGCAGATGAGAGTTAAGATTCCTTCCTGTGATACAGAAAATTTGTATATCGATACCTTAGATGTAACTACAGTAAATGGTGCACGCCGTGGAATTTCACAGTTAGACGATGCGCTTTCATTTGTAAATAAAGTTCGTTCTGCATTGGGTGCCTATACCAACCGTTTGGAAACAGCTACCGCCAGCTTGAATGAAACTTCTGAAAATATGAATTCTGCCATATCACGAATTTCCGATGTGGATATGGCTATTGAAATGACAGAGTATACTAGATTAAATGTATTGTCACAGACCGCAACATCTGCACTTTCTCAGGCAAATGAACTTCCTCAGATGGCATTGCAGTTGTTACAGTAAGGAGCTTTTAAATGACAAAGGAAAAAATTTCGGAGTTTAAACTTCGCATTACGGAAAGCAATCGGACCCAGTTAATTGTGGTCTTATATGAAATCTATTTTTCTTACGTGAATGATGCATTGGATTTTCTAAAAAATATGACAGAGGAAAGAACAAAGGAGCAAAACGATGACTATGTAAAGTCCATTCGTATGGCTTCCATGGTGCTTCGCCATTTAAAAGAGGATTTGGATTTTTCTTATGGAATTTCAGGGGAGTTGTATTCCCTTTATGATTTTTGCGAACGAAAGTTGGCAAAGGCAGGTTACTTGTTTTCCAAAGAAGCTCTTGAGGAAACCCTTTCGGTGATGAAGCCTTTGTACGAAAGTTTTCAAGAGGTTGCAAAGGCGGATACATCCAGTCCTATGATGCAACATGCCCAGAAAATATCTGCTGGCTACACCTACGGAAGACATGATGTGACTGAGTCTGTGGCCATGGAAAGCAATCGTGGTTTTTTTGCATAATCAAATGATAAGTAAAAAAGTATCGGAGATAACCCCCGGTACTTTTTTTGTGAAAATCTAACAATAATATAGGTTTAAAATCTTAAAAAACAAATAAAAAGATGTGGAAACGAAAAAAAATGATTGAAGATTTCGTAACGCCAAACTATAATGTGTTTATCCGAGCAAAACAAATCTTAAAAACCGAATAAATCAGGTTTTAATCCCTTTTTATACAATTGAATATGGCTAAGAGGAGGAAATATGCATGATTTTTCGTTGCTAATCTGCGATGAAGATTCCGCTTATGTAAATGCGCTGTCCGAGTATTTATGCGGACGAAAAAAGCGAATCTCCGTTGTTGTACACACGCAGATTGATTCTTTCTTAAATGGCACCGGTCATTTCGACCTGGCGCTTCTAGGGAAGACGTTTTTAGAAAGTTATGAGTCACGGCATCCGGACTATGAAATAGATCGAATGTTATATCTTTCGGAAAATGTTGGTGAAAATCTCACATCATATGATATTTTCTATAAGTTCCAAAGCATGTCTAATCTTAATGATACTATTTCTAAGCTTCGATACGAAAACCCGCTATGTGGAAATTCAAATCAATGTACTGATTTTATTGGAATTTATTCTCCTATTTATCATGATTTAAGACTACCGTTTGCGCTGACCTTGGCTCATGTTATGTCCAAAAAGCAAAAGGTTCTGTTTCTGGATTTGGAGGTCTTTAGTGTACTGCCAAATCTCTTAAACAATGTAAATTTTGATAAAAGTTTTACGGATATTGTCTATTTGATGGAGTCTCAGGGAGATGACTTTCAGCTGAATGAGCATGTTGTCTTTTATGAGGATATTGCCATACTTCCGAGTATCAAAAATCCAAAAGATCTATTTTTAATTCAAAATGAAACATGGATGAATCTGTACAGCTTAATTACAGCTTCAGGATATGGTCTGGTTATTTTGTTTGACCAGTTGTTTCCCTATGCAATCACGTTGTTCGAAGAAATGAGTGAATTGGTTTTGCTGGGGAAACAGGAGGCTTTTTATGGATATACCATGAAACAGTGTGAGGAGTTTTTTTCAGAAAAGGAATTGTCGGAGAAACTTCATTTGGTGGAATTGAATATGTCCGCAGCACAGTTGCGTCGCGATTCCTATAGTTTAAGCAGTTTGATGGAAGGAAATCTGGGAAGTTTTGTTCAAAATGAGTTTAAGAGAGCGTCTGCGATTTCAAATTATTAACAAGATGGATTTTACCAGAGAAGTTGGTGATGAAGAAATACGGGAGCTGATTCGGGAGGAAATCATTCTACTGGGCCATGAGGTGAACATGACCTTAGAAGAAAAGTTGAATTTAGAACAGGAAGTGTTTAATTCCCTTCGCAAGTTAGATGTTTTGCAGGATTTATTAGATGAGGATGACATATCCGAAATCATGATAAATGGTGCAAACAGTATCTATATTGAAAAAAATGGTGTAATTGAAAAGAGTAATTTGACCTTTTCTTCAGAGGAAAAATTGTACGATGTGATCCAGCAAATTGTATCTATGAATAATCGAATTGTAAATGAAAGCAGTCCCATTGTTGATACCAAGCTTCCGGACGGAAGTCGGGTAAACGTGATTCTTTCGCCTATTTCACTGGATCATGCAACCGTTACCATTCGAAAATTTCCAAAGGAAAAGATTACCATGGATAAGTTAATTGCCTGGTCTTCTCTGTCCCCTGAAATCAAAGAATTTTTAGAAAAAATAGTAGTCGCCGGATATAACATTTTTATCTCCGGAGGTACTTCCAGCGGGAAAACCACCTTTTTAAACGCGTTGACGGAGTTTATTTCAAAGGATGACAGGGTGGTTACCATAGAGGATTCTGCGGAGTTGCAGGTGCATGGCATTGATAATCTGATTCGTTTGGAATCGAGAAACGCCACCTTAGAAGGAAAGCTGGAAGTAAAAATCAGAGACTTGGTGAAGGCGGCTCTGCGCATCCGTCCCGATCGTATTATTGTAGGAGAATGTCGTGGGCCTGAGGCTTTGGATGTGTTACAAGCAATGAATACAGGACATGACGGTGTCCTTAGTACGGGGCACGCCAATTCCTGTAGGGATATGATATCCAGATTGGAAACCATGGTACTTATGGCGGATGATGTGGATTTGCCCATTGCGGCCATTGATAAACAGATTGCCTCCGGGATTGATATTTTGGTGCACTTGGGTCGGGTTCACAATGGCCAAAGGAAGGTAATGGAGATATGTGAAGTATTGGAGTATCGCGATGGAGAGGTAGTGCTTCTTCCCTTGTTTCAATATGAGTATAGAGAAGGACAGGATGTATGGAACAGAGTTGGCACGTTACGGCATACAGAAAAATTAGAGGCTTATTTCACAGAAATTTGTATGGGTATCAAATAGGTCCAAAAGATATTTTTTATGTGATGCTGTTAAGTTTGGCTTTGACGGCTTTGGTATCATTGTTGTTTTACAACAGTGTTTTCGGGGTTGTCTGGCTTCTCCCTTTTGGAGTGTTGGTTTACGGATTGTATTTAAGTTATTTGCAAAAAAGGCGATATGAACGAATCAAAAAGGAGTTTCGTGAGGTGTTGCTTTCTGTGGCAAATGGCTTGTCAGCAGGGATTTCTGTGGAAAATGCTTTTGTGGATGCGGAGCGCAACATTTGGATTTTATTTGGAAAAGAGGGGGTGTTACAAAAGGAATTGTTTCGCCTCAACCAAAAGGTACAAATGGGCACGGCAATCGAAAAGCAGTTTTACCGGTTGGCAAAAACTATTGATATGGAAGAGATGAATACGTTTTCTGAATTGTTTTTGTATGCCAAAAGAACCGGAGGTGACTATACCAAGAATCTTAGAAATCTTGCACTTCGCATTGATGAAAAAATTGGCATGAAAGAAGAGATGGAAGCGCAGATGGCAGAGAAAATGTTGGAATTAAAAATCATGGCAGCGGTGCCAATTGTAATTCTTTTTTACTTTCGAATAACCGCCTATGATTTTTTGAAACCCATATATGAGAGCGCAGGAGGAAAGTGGATCATGACCGGTTGTGTGGTGTTGTATCTGTGCTCGGTTTTGTTAGGGGTATATATCGTCAGACATACACTGGAGGTATAGATGACAAAAGATAAGATTGTAAAATTTGCGGTAGGAATAATGATTCTTGGTCTTGTTCTTCAGGGAGGAATGTATATAAAGAACAGGGCCGGCATTACTGCTGTATCCCGCCCGGAAACGGGAGAGGATGATATAGAAATAACGATGAGGGTGAAGGGAGATGATTTTAACGAGGAAATAACCTTTACGTTGGATGAAGAAAAACCGGAGGACAGGGAGGTTACAAAGCTCTTGGAGCAGGCGAAGGAAGAAGCAATGAGGGATTTTTTAGGAGAAAATTCTGCCTTCGACTGGATTCAAAATGATGTTGTGTTAAAGGAGAATTATTTGAATCAAACTGTCCAGGCGCAATGGAAATTTGAACCGGAGGGGATTGTTTCTAAGGATGGTAGTCTGATGCTGGAAAACGTAGAACAAGATACCACCGTTACTTGCACTTTGGAATTAGGGGCATACGAGAAACAATTGCTGTATACCTTTCCTATTGTTGTGAAGAAACCGGATATACATACAACGGGAGGAGTGCGGTTTTTTATAATGAAGGCTCTGGAAGAGGAGAATCAAAAAAGCGCCAATCAAGAGGAAATGATACTGCCCCAAGCTGTTGGAGATTTGAAATTACAGTGGATGGAACCAGTTTCTTACGTTGGATTTCAGATTTGTTTTGTTGGGATTATTGGGGGCATCCTTTTGTTGGCTGCGCAAAAAATCGACGAGAGAAAAAAAGAAGAAGAAAAGAAAACAGTATTTGTAAAAGACTATCCGGACATTGTAAGTGCTTTGGTACTTTACATGGGAGCCGGAATGAGTATTCAAGGTGCCTTTTCGCGAATTGGGGAGAATTATAAACGTAAGAAAGCTTCTACAAACAGTAGAAAGCCGGCGTATGAAAACATCCTTGTGTTAAACAGAGGGCTATCTGATGGAAGGGATGTAAAAGATTTGTTTGAGGAGTTCGGAAGAAACAGTCATCACCCGGCTTATAAAAAACTATCCTTACTTTTAGTTCAAAATCTGCGAAAAGGTAATGAATACTTATTGGAACAGTTGGAAAAAGAGGAACAGAATTTATACGAAGAAAGACAGCGAAAACAAAAAACGGCGGGTGAGGAAGCATCCATGAAGTTACTCCTTCCTTTGGGCGGTTTGTTGATTATGGTTTTAATCATTGTGGTGGTCCCGGCGTTTTTTCGAATTCAGATTTAGGAGGGTTTGGATGAAGGATTATTTACGGTTTAAGTGGAATCATTATATGTGTTATGAGGATGCCATAGGGGTAGTGGAAGTAATTTTGATCTTAGTGGTTTTAATCTCTTTGGTTTTGATCTTTAAAAACAATATTACGGATTTGGTGAACGATATCTTTAAAACCATTTCCACAAACGCAAAGAAAGTATGAAAAAAGCCAGTGTTTCTGTTTTCTTGGGATTGAGTTTGGCTTTGGTCATGTCTTTATTCTTTTCTATGACGGAGGTTGTACGCTTTGCAGCTCTTAAAGAAGAAGGGAAAAACGTGGCAGGGCTTTCCTGTCTGTCTGCCTTTGGAGAATACAATCGCCCCTTGTGGGATGACTATAAGATTTTGGCGCTGGATACTTCTTATGGATTGGATACGCAAAGTACAAAACTGCTGCAGCAAACCATTCTTTCCTATGTGGAGGAGGCTTCAGCTACCAACGGGGCGGGGGTGGATTTCCTTCAAATGGAGGTAGAGGAATGTGAGATTTCCGATACGGTGTATTTAACAGATGGGAAAGGTGCGGCATTTATCAAAGAAGGTGCCAAGTGTCTGGCAGCGGAACTTACAGAGGATGTGGTCCAATCCCTTTTGGAAGAGTGCAGCAGTTGTGAAAGTGCGTCCGAAAAGGAAGTTGATGTGGATGATGTGCTATCCAACACACAAAAAAGTCTGGATAACACCACGGCAGAAAATACGGAATCCGAAGAAAGCACCGCCGATGCAAGAGAAGGAGATTCTACTGAGGTAGAAACTTCTGGAGGGGAAACCTTAGAATCTAAAAATACATCAAAGGACATTATTGCCACCATCACGGATTTAAAAACAAAGGGCGTGTTGGCTCAGGTTGTTTCGGAGGAAAAAGAACTGTCAGAAGCAAGCTTTTCTACAGAGGCTTTTTTGTCCAACAGAGAATTAAACAGTGGAACGAAAAGTCCCGGTCAGGTAACGCTTCCGGAACGCGCTTTATTTCAGTATTATTTGACGAAGCATTTTTCTTCCTACGAAGAAGTGTTGCATGAAGACGGGATGAAATACGAGCTTGAGTATATTTTGTGTGGGAAAAACACGGATCGGGAGAATCTTGCCGCCACAGTCGAGCGGTTGCTTTTTATACGGGAAGTGGAAAATTTGATTGCTTTAAATTCCGATAAAGCTAGGGTGGCAGAAGCGAAATCTATTGCAGCTGCGGCCACTGCGGTTTTGATGCATCCGGAATTAGAGGAAGTAGTAAGTTACGGCCTTTTGGTGGCTTGGGCATATATGGAAAGTGTATTGGATGTTCGGTTGTTATTAGAAGGTGGAAAGGTCCCCTTTATCAAAACATCTCAAGAATGGACTTCCAATCTCAGTGAATTGCCAACGTATTTAGATGTGAATGTTAAGGCAAAGGATTGTGAAAGAGGTCTTTCCTACAAACAATATTTGTTTGGTCTTTTTACGCTAGAATCCCAAAAGAATATTTCTTACCGCGCCATGGATTTGGTGGAGGAGGCCCTTCATCAAAAGGAGCATTATGACCATGTTTCCTTGGATCTATTTTTGGTAGAGGCAAATATCAAGATGACACTATGCTCTCATCCCATGTTTTTGGTGTTTATTCCCCTGTATCAAAAGGATATTTCTCTGTATGAGTTTTGTTATGAAAAGAAAATGACCTATCTATAGGGAGGAGGTTTATAAGGGTGTCTCCAAATCTTTTTGATTCAAATAAAAAATCATCTTTTGTTCTTGTAAATGGAACGACAGACAAAACAAATAAAAATTACAGTCTCTTCTTGCGGAAAATCAAAGCAAATATGTTCCCATGGAGACACCCTTATATTCTTTCTCCCGGATTATCGGGAAGTTATACCGTAGAGGCAGCAGTGTTAGTCCCTATATTTTTAATCTTTTCGATGTTGATTTTGTTCGTATTGAAATCCGTATATACCCAGTGGAAGGTTGGGATTGTTTTAGATGAGTTGAGCCAAACGGCTGCGGTTTACAATAACAGTCTCTTTACAAAGGAAAGCATCTATGGTCTTTTCTTGGCGGATTTGAAAAAGGATGATGTGCCGATGGACTTTGTGGAAGGTGGTTATTTGGGGTTTGATTTCAAAGAATCCTATGTGGATGAATATCGGGTGTGTTTGGATGTGACCTATCGTTTACAATATCCCCTTACGTTTTTGGGAAACCGGGGATTTATCATTCATCAACGGAGGTGCGCACGCATTTGGAATGGCTTTGATCCCAATCAAAACAAGGACGGGGAAGCCTATGTATACGTGGCAAAATACGGGAAGGTCTATCATTTGTCCAGATATTGCAGTTACATTGACCCGACCATTCGCAGTGTGACAAAAGAGGATTTGCCTAAGGCTAGAAACAGTAGTGGCTCTAAGTATAAAAAATGTGACTGCTGCAAAGGGAAGCAGGATTGTTACTATATTACAAGCTGGGGAGAATGCTATCACAGCGACATCTCATGCTCTGCGTTAAAGCGGACCATCTACCGGATGAAGTTACAGGAAGCGGAGGAATCATATTCCCGTTGCAGTAAATGCGGATGATAGGAGGAAAAATGGAGATTGGATGTTTGACAGGACTATTGTCTTTATTGGCAATTGAAGATTTTCGCAGCAAACAGATTCCTGTGGTTCCGGTGTTGGGGTGTGGGATTTTAGGTGTGATTTTTCACTTAATCTATCAAACAAGAACCATAGGAGAAATTATTGGTGGTTTGCTGATTGGATGTGTGTTGTACGGGATTAGTGTTTGTACAAAAGGAAAAATAGGAAAAGGAGATGGGATTTTGTTTATGGTGACTGGAGTGTATTTGGGATTTTGGCTAAATCTTTTGTTGCTGTGGCTTTCCTGTGTAATTGCTGGAGTTGTGGGGGGTGCCATAGTTTTCTTCAGAAAAAAAGGACGTCACTATCAAATCCCCTTTGTTCCTTTTGTTTTAATATCTGAAGTTTTGTTATTAATGGTGGGAGGTGGAACCTTTCAACTATGAAAATGCAGGGAAGTTATACGGTGGAAGCGGCGGCCGTGTTTGGGTTGATTATGGGAATCATTCTGTTGTTATTCCTGCTGGGGTTTCAAATTTATCATGAAACGCTAAATGAAATCTATGATTGCAAAGATGTAATATTGGAAGAGCCTGGAGAAAACTTTCGCAGGTTTTCTTTGGGAAAGGAGCTGTTGGAGGAGGTGCTGCGTTAATGGATATTTCTTATAAGAGAACTCCCAACGAGAACTATATGATTATAGAGGGAGAACCGATAGAAATTGGATATGTGGAAAAAATGCTGAAAGAAAATACGGTGGAGGTTTTGTTGGGATTTTATACCATGGAGATGAACGGATATTTACAGTTTTGGTATGAAATTTCCGGAAAGAAATCTCTTCGGGATTTTTTTGAGCAAGAAGGCGTGAGCCGGGAGAATCTTTATCTTGTGTTTCGTGGGATATCTCAGGCCTTTTTGCGCCTTTCCGAATTTTTGATTCAGGAGGATGGGGTTTATATGGATCCGGACACGGTCTTTTTAGAAAAAGATTATCAAAAAGCCAAGGTATATCTATGTTATTGTCCGCTGCACCATTGTGATTATTTGGAACAGTTGAGAAGTATTATGAAATATATCATTGCGGCGGTGGATCATAGACAGGCTGAGATTACGGAACTGTGTTATAAGATGTTTGCCATCACTGAACAGTCGGTGTTTTCTTTGGCAGATTTGTTGGCGTGTTTGGAAGAGGTAAAGTCAAAGCCAAAGGAATTGGAAAGCACGGATATTTTAGAGGCAGCCAGAGAAGTTGGGGAAGATTTCTTTGATGAAATGGAAGAGGAAGAAACTGCCACTGGTTTATTTGAAAAAATAAAAGAAAACTTTAGGAAGTGGCGGAAAAAATTCTTCTATAAAAAGGAGGAGTTGTTTCCGGAGGATGACGTGATGTCGGATTTGGAATTCGAGGAAGTGGAGTGCGCCACAGAGACGGTTCTACTGGCGGAGAATATGAATTTTTGCTGTGGGAAACTTATGTATGAAGGTGGCGGCAATGGGGATAAGGATTATATTATTTCTCATAGTCCCTTCCGGATTGGTTCTAAGGAGGGAGGAAACGATGCCGTTTTGCATTCTTCAGTAGTCAGCCGGTATCATGCCAAAATCTTTAAACGGGACGGCATTTACTATTTGGAAGACTTAAACAGTAAAAATGGAACCTACTTAAACGGACAGATGATTAGCTATCATGAGGCCATGCCGTTAAAGTCCCGGGACACGATATCTTTCGCGGATGTAGTGTATCGTGTTGTATAAGAAAAAATTGATTTTCCATCGTAAAAAAATTATACTTAAAACGTTAGGAAAAGTTTTCGTCATTTACAGTTCGCAGCTTGATTTGTAAATGATAAATCCTGATGAAAAGCATGAATCCTTACAGGAGCATTTATGAAGATTAATATTTATTACGGTGGACGTGGGGTATTGGATGATCCCACCATCTATGTGATTAAAAAAATGGAAGATGTTTTAATTGAACTTCGGGTAGAAGTTCATCATTACAACATCTACGAGTATAAAAATGAAATATCCACCCTTCCGCAGACCTTTAAGGATGTGGATGGTATCATTCTTGCAACCACAGTGGAGTGGTTGGGAATCGGCGGATTCATGAATCAGTTTTTGGATGCATGTTGGTTGTATGGAGACAAAGAAAAGATTTCTTCTATTTATATGCAGCCCGTAGTAATGTCAAAGACCTATGGTGAGCGAGAAGGAATTCTTACCTTGGAAAATGCATGGGAGATTCTAGGTGGTCTTCCCTGTAATGGTCTCTGTGGTTATGTAGAAGACCGGGCAGAGTTTGAATCCAATCAGGAATTTGCCCACATTATTGAGAAGAAGGCGGAGAATTTATACCGCACGATTTCTCAAAAAGCAAAGGGTCTTCCCACTTCCAACCAGGCAATTACCCGTTCTGTGCTCCGTTCTCAGTCTATGGAGTTGACTCCTCAGGAAAGCGAGCAGTTATCGGTATATGCGTCAGATGATTCCTATGTAAAACAGCAAAAGGAAGATATTATCGAGTTGTCTTCCATGTTTCGAAATATGTTGGGACAGCAGGCAGAAGATTCGGAGACAGAGTTTATTTCGGCTCTCCGTTCTCATTATCGTCCCAATCCGGAAATTGCCGGAAGATATTTATTTGCAATTGAAGGGAAAGAAAAGCCTTTGTTTGTTGCTGTGGACGGAGATGATATTGTATGTCACTACGGCCAGGAAGAGGATTACGATGTTTACCTCAAAGTGCCCTATGATGTTATGAACCATATTGTTTCCGGCAGAGAGTCCTTTTACCGTGCCTTTACCGTTGGGGATTTAACAGCCAAGGGTGTAATGCGATTACTACAGGGACTGGACAAGATTTTCCCTTTTATGGAATAGGAGGAAGACATGAAGAAAGAAGATTGTATTTTTTGTAAACTTGCAAACGGAGAAATTCCTACCAACAGTATTTACGAAGATGAGGATTTTAAAGTGATTTTGGATGCATCTCCTGCCACCAAGGGACATGCACTGATTCTCCCAAAGGAACACTTTGATAATATTTACGAAGTGGATGATAGCATTGCTGCAAAGATTTTCCCTTTGGCAAAGAAGTTGGCTACAGCAATGACAAAGAAGTTGGGATGCGACGGCTTTAATATTTTACAAAATAACGGAGAGGCAGCAGGTCAGACCGTGTTCCATTTACACGTTCATTTATTGCCCCGTTACAAGGATGAAAAAGCGATTTTGGAATGGGATCATTTGGAGTTTTCCGATGAAGAGATGGCTGAGATTCGCGATTCATTAAAAATGTAAAGCTATATCTCGCAATAGAACATAAACAAAAAATAAAAAGCCTTATCACGTTTTGCAGTGATAAGGCTTAATTTTTACAGGCAATCGATTAAATCCACAATGGTTTTAATGGGATCGGCTTGTTTGCTCTTTGACATTGCGTCGATGTAGCGTTCTTTGTTTTCGTATACTTCTTTTACGGCGGAAAGAAGCGTTTCTTCCGTAACCTGTTCCTCTTCAATTACATATGAGAATCCCTGAGATTCAAAGGAACGGGCATTCAAAATCTGATCTCCTCTGGATGCGTTCAGGGACAGAGGAACCAAAATGTTTGGCTTTTTCAATGCCAGCAATTCGCAGATGGCATTGGCTCCGGCGCGGGAGATTACCACATCTGCTGCTGCAAACAAGTCCGGAAGTTCGTCGCTGATAAATTCATACTGAACATAGCCGGCAGTGTTTTCCAATGAAGCATCCAGATTTCCTTTTCCACAAAGGTGAATGATTTCAAAGGTGTTCAAAAGTTCCTTCAAGGAACCTCGAACTGCATTGTTTACAAATACAGAACCCAGGGAGCCGCCGATAATTAACAAAATTGGCTTTTCGCCTTTTAATCCGGTAAAGGCAAGCGCTTTTTCACGAGAGCCTTCCATTAATTCTTTTCGGATAGGGCAGCCGGATAGGACTGCTTTATCTTCCGGAAGATATTTTACCGTTTCCGGGAAGTTGCAACAAATCTTTGTGGCACCCCGCATCGCAATTTTATTGGCAAGCCCCGGTGTGATATCAGATTCATGAATGATGGCCGGGATGTGTAGTCGTTTTGCTGCAAGTACAACGGGAACGGAGACAAAACCGCCTTTAGAAAATACCGCTGAGGGTTTTTCTTTTTTTAGGATTCGTTTCGCCTCAAAGTATCCTTTTATCACACGGAAAGGATCGGAGAAGTTTTTCCAGTCAAAATAACGGCGCAGCTTTCCGGAGGAAATGCCTACATAGGGAAGACCGATATCTTCAATAATTCCCTTTTCCATTCCTTCATAGGAACCGATGTATAAAACCTCGTATCCTCTATCCTTTAATTCCGGAAGAAGGGCGATGTTTGGTGTTACATGTCCGGCTGTTCCGCCGCCGGTTAAAATGACTTTCTTCATATATAAATACCTCTTTTGAGTTTTTAGTCTTTTTCAATCTTACCCCATACCATAAAAAAGTCAAGAAATGATGGCATTGGAGAGAAGTATCGAAAACTTTCGTAAGTATTCGTTGGGAAGTTTCTCCATATCTGTTGAATTTTATTGAAATTCCTACAATCTAAGGATAAAATGGAAAACGAAAATCGTATTTAAGTTTTTATATAAGGAGTGACGTATATGCTAACATGGAATAATCTTGATAAATTAAACTCTTTTAAAGAGTTAGAGACATTAAAGTCTCAGGTTGAGTTAAAGTCCGTAATGGCTGGTGCAAACGGTGCAAAGCGTGTAGCTGATTACCGTGTACCTATGTCAAATGGCATGGTTTACAGTTTCGCAGCAAAGGAAGTGGATGAAAAAGTATTATCTGTTTTATCCGACCTTTCCAAAGAAGCTCAGTTAACAGAAAAGTACCGGGCATTGTACAACGGTGAAGTAATCAACACCGGTGAAAAGCGTTTGGTATTGCATCAGTTAACCCGTGGTCAGCTTGGTGATGACGTGGTAGCTGACGGTGTAAACAAAAGAGAATTTTACGCAAAGCAGCAGGAGCGTATTGCTGAATTTGCAAACAAAGTTCATGCCGGCGAAATCGTAAACGAAGCTGGTGAGAAGTTTACTTCTGTTGTTCAGATTGGTATCGGTGGTTCTGACCTTGGTCCCCGTGCAATGTATCTTGCACTTGAAAACTGGGCAAAGGTAAACAATACCTTTAAGATGGAAGCTCATTTCATTTCTAACGTAGATCCTGATGATGCAGCAGCAGTTTTGAAAAACGTTGATGTTGCTCATTCTATTTTCATTTTGGTTTCTAAGTCAGGTACTACTTTGGAAACTTTGACCAATGAGTCATTTGTAAAAGACGCATTAAAGAATGCAGGATTGGATGCTTCTAAGCATATGATTGCAGTTACTTCTGAGACCTCTCCTCTTGCTAAGAGCGAGGATTACTTGGATGCATTTTTTATGGATGATTATATCGGTGGTCGTTATTCTTCTACATCTTCCGTTGGTGGAGCCGTTTTGTCATTGGCTTTCGGTCCGGAAATCTTTGCGCGTTTCTTAAACGGAGCTGCAGCAGAAGATGCTTTGGCTAAGAACGAAGATGTTATGAAAAACCCTGCTATGTTAGACGCATTGATTGGTGTTTATGAACGTAACGTTTTAGGATATGAGTCTACAGCAGTATTGCCTTACTCTCAGGGTCTTTCTCGTTTCCCTGCTCACTTACAGCAGTTGGATATGGAATCAAACGGAAAGAGTGTAAACCGTTTTGGTGAAAAAGTAGATTACGTTACCGGTCCTGTTATCTTTGGTGAGCCCGGAACAAACGGACAGCACAGCTTCTATCAGTTGTTGCATCAGGGAACAAACATCATCCCTCTTCAGTTTGTTGGATTTAAGAAGAGCCAGATGGCAACAGACGTTGTAATCGAAGGCAGCACATCTCAGCAGAAACTTTGCGCAAACGTTGCAGCACAGATTATGGCATTCGCTTGCGGAAAAGATGATGACAATGCAAACAAATACTTTGAAGGAAACCGTCCTTCATCCATTATCGTTGGTGATCAGTTAACACCTGAAACCTTGGGTGCACTTCTTGCTCACTTTGAAAACAAGGTTATGTTCCAGGGATTCCTTTGGAATGTAAACAGCTTCGATCAGGAAGGTGTTCAGCTTGGTAAGGTACTGGCAAAGAAGGTTTTGGCCGGAGATACCACAGACGCTTTGGCATCTTATGCAGAGTTGTTAA
>JAILJP010000016.1 GCA_024694625.1 Lachnospiraceae bacterium
TTCCGATGAAGTTAAGGGAATCGTGAATGATATTAAATCCGGAAAGGGTGATTTGACCGCAAGAGTACAGAATCGTCCTTCCAATGATTTGATGTTTATGACTGATGGATATAATACCTTTATTGAGACCTTGCAGGGTATTATTAAAGAAGTAAAAGATGGCACAGTTGTTCTTACAGAATCTGCGGGAAATATGACAGACCGTGTACGTAAAGCCAATGAAAATGTTACCAATACATCTGCTGCTTTAGAGGAATTGGCAGCATCTATGGATACGGTGGCAGGAACTACAGAAGCCATGAATGACAAAGTAGCGGAAGTTCGAAATGCGGCAAACAGCATTAAAGAAGAAGCTGACAACGGAAAGAACACCGCAGAAGGTATTCAAACGGAAGCGATTCAGATTAAAGAGGAAGCTTCTCAGAAAAAGGAAAATACCGGAGCAAAGATGCAGGAGTTGTCCACTGTTTTGGCTCAGTCCGTAAAGGATTCCGAACAGGTAAAACAGATTGCGGATTTGACCAACGATATTTTGGATATAGCATCACAGACCAATTTGCTAGCATTGAATGCTTCTATTGAGGCTGCCCGTGCCGGTGAGGCTGGAAAGGGATTTGCTGTTGTAGCAGATGAGATTTCCGCTTTGGCAGCAAACAGCCGTGATACTGCCGGAAATATCCAGGAAATCTCCAACAGCGTTACTCAGGCAGTGAAAAAACTTTCCGACAACGCTATGGAAGTGTTGGACTTTATCAACGATGTGGTACTTTTGGACTATGACTCCTTTGTTGAGACCGGAGATAAGTACGAAAACACTGCTGAAGTCATTGAAACTATGTTGGAAGACTTCGTTGCCAAGGCAGACAATTTGAATGCCATTATGGCTGAGATGGAAGAGGCGGTTTCATCCATTACCACTTCTGTGGAAGAAAGCTCCGGAGCAATTAACATGTCCGCAGCAAACTCAACGGAAATTGTGGAAGAGATTCAGGGAATCGGAGTAGCCATGGATCGAAACAACGATGTTACAGGTCAGTTATCCGCCAGCACATCGCGTTTCATTAATCTGTAAGATGCCGGTTGGTTATTATTTGGGCTGTATTTAATTAAAGGAAAAAAAGATATATTTGGCTAAGAGTATCAAACATGTTATGATGCTCTTAGCCATTTTTGATGGAAATAAGAGAAAGGAAAGCCTTATAAAAAGGTGATGAAGATAAATGAGTAAGCAGTCATGGAGACCTGGAAATATGCTTTATCCTGTCCCGGCGGTTTTGGTATCTGTCAGGGATAAATCGGGAGAGGATAACCTCATTACCGTTGCTTGGGCGGGAACAGTCTGCTCCGATCCGGCTATGGTATCAATCTCCGTTCGAAAGGAGCGCCATTCTCACCATATGCTTATGGAGTCCAAAGAATTTGCCTTAAATCTTACAACGAAAAAAATCGTAAAGGCTGTGGATTACTGTGGGGTTCGCAGTGGTCGGGATGTGGATAAATTTAAAGAAACGGGACTGACAAAGGGAGAGTGTGAAAAAATTAATGCCCCTTTAGTAGAGGAGAGCCCTATCAATATTGAGTGTCGCGTAAAAGAGGTATTGGAGCTGGGAAGTCATGATTTGTTTTTAGCAGAGGTGGCAAATGTCCAGGTGGAAGAGTCTCTTTTAAATGAACATGGAACTTTGAAACTGGAACGGGCGGATTTGGTAGCCTATTCCCATGGGGAGTATTTTTCTTTAGGGGAGAAGCTAGGCTCTTTTGGATACTCCGTCAGGAAAAAGAAACCGAAGAAAAAACACAAAAAAACAGGGCAAAAGTAGATATTTTAGTGTCGAAAATATAGCTATAGTGATATAATATTTTTCGTGAAATGTATTACTAGGAGGATGAAATGAAAACTTACGAAAAACCAGTTGTTATTTTAAATAAAGAATTATGCGAAGGTGTATATATGGCATCCGGTGCCCAGGAGGAAGCTTCTTCTGTTGAAGCAGCAAAGGCAATTGTTGCAAACTGGGGTGGTGGAAATGGTCAGGCTACCTTTACATTTGCTACAGGAGTTTCCGGAAGAGCAAAGATTGAAATGACGTTTACAGAGGATATTACAAATGCTTGGGGAAATGGATATGAGATTCAGAAAGCTACATCCAAAAGTTTTTCCTGCGAGACAAATGCTTCTACAGTTGTAGTTTATGTTCAGACCAACAAAGTAGAAGATATTCAGGTGAAGAGCATTACTTGTACAGCGGTATAGAAATAGAAGGGGAAATAGAAAGGGAGCATAAATCATGAATACGAAAATTGAAAAGTCCAAAAAGTTTGTGGACGAGTTTAAAGAGTTTATAACCAAAGGAAATGTTATGGATATGGCTGTGGGTGTTATCATCGGTGGTGCATTCCAAAATATCATCAACTCTTTGGTAAATGATGTGATTATGCCGCTGATTAGTGCGGTGACCGGGGGAATCGATTTTTCCAACTGGTTCGTGGCTCTTGATGGAAAAGAATATGCCACATTAGCCGCGGCACAGGAAGCGGGAGCTGCTACATTAAATTATGGAACGTTTATTACAGTTGTAATTAATTTCTTATTGATGGCACTTGTTATTTTCTGTTTGGTAAAGACGTTGGAAAAGGTTCGTACAAGTGTAAAAAAATCAGAAGCAGTGGAAGAGGCTGTGGATCCTACAGAGAAGGAATGTCCTTACTGTAAATCCATGATTGCCATTGGAGCAACACGTTGCCCTCACTGTACTTCAGAACTTAAATAAGAACAATTTGTATTAAGCAGTTCCGATATGATTTCGGGACTGCTTTTTTTAGAGGATAGATTATGAGCGCACAACAGACATTAACGGCGGGCAAACCCATGCCTATGATTTTAAAATTTTTCTTCCCCTTATTTGTGGGAAACGTATTCCAGCAGCTTTATAACATGGTGGATACCATTATCGTGGGCCATTATGTGGGAACCGGGGCTTTGGCAGCGGTAGGTTCCACCGGTACCATTATGTTTTTGGTAATGGGATTTGCCATTGGAATGACTACAGGATTTACGGTTATTACTGCCCAAAAATTTGGCGCAGAGGATATTGAGGGCGTAAAGCGTTCCGTGGCCAACGGTTTTATTTTAGCTGTGATTACCATTGTATTTTTAACGGTGGTGTCTGTGACATTTATGAATCCCCTTCTCCATTTGATGAATACACCGGCGGATATTTATGAGGATGCTTACAGCTATATTATTACCATTTGCTATGGTTCCTTTGCATTGGTGTTTTACAATTTGTTTTCTGCGTACTCCAGAGCTATGGGAAATTCCAAGGTACCGCTGTTCTTTTTGGTGTTCAGTGCGATTCTAAATGTAATTTTGGATTTGGTATTTATTATAAACTTCAAATTAGGAGTTATGGGAGCGGCTTTGGCTACTGATGTTGCACAGGGCATTTCCGCAGTTCTTTGTTTGATTTATTTGATTCGTCATTTCAAGATTTTGGTGCCAAGAAAAGAGCATTGGTACTTAAGCTGGCATATGACCAGAAAACAGTTGAATGTTGCCGTACCAATGGCATTGCAGTTTGCCATTACAGCATCGGGAACCATGGTGATGCAAACTGCCATCAACCTTTTTGGCTCTGAGGCGGTAGCCGCCTTTACGGCATCATCCAAACTTTGTAACTTACTGACCCAGGGATTCCCCTCTGTGGGACAGACTATGGCTACCTATGTAGGACAAAATTATGGAAAGGGAGATTTGAAGCGTATTCGGGCAGGTGTCCGTTCTTCCATGTTGCTTACGGTGATTTATGCCTTGATTGCAGCAGCCGGAATGATTATTTTCCTTCGTCCTGCTTTGGAGATGTTCTTTGACTCCGGAGTGGACATGGATGCCATGGTTGTCTGGGCAAAACCTTATATTTATATGGCAGCAGCTTGCTTTATTCCCTTGGGAATGATATTTATTTTCCGAAACACCATGCAGGGTTGTGGACGGGGTCTTTTGCCCTTAATGGGTGGCATCGTGGAATTTGCAGCCCGACTGATAGCTGCAGTGATTGCTATGCAGATAATGAACTACACATTGGCAGTGGCTTGTGACCCTCTTGCTTGGGTTGCGGCAGGTATTTATACGTTTGTGGCATATTTATTTATGATGAAAAAACTGGAAAAACAGTTTTTGGGAACAACTGTTTAATCCTATAATATTAAAGACCATAAAAGAGATATTTTATTAAAACGGGAGTTTATCAGGGGAAATATTTCAGGATAAAGGAATCGGATATGAGTGCAAAAACAGAACAAATGACATTAAGCGAGAAGTATGATTTTTTGAAAAGTTACATCAAAGAGCTTGAATCTGTGGCAGTAGCTTTTTCCTCCGGTGTGGATTCTACCTTGCTTCTAAAGGTGGCTCATGATGAGCTGGGAGATAATTGCATTGCCCTGACCGGAAGTTCAGAGTCTTTTCCACAGACGGAGCAGGAAGAGTCTAATTCTTTTTGCAAAAAAGAAGGGATTCAACAGGTCCTTTTTTTCTCCAATGAGCTTCAAAATGAGGACTATGCAAAGAATCCAAAGGACCGCTGCTATCATTGCAAACACATTCTCTTTTCTACCATGCAAAAGCTGGCAAAAGAAAATGGGGTAAGCTATGTATTGGAAGGTTCCAATGTGGATGACCTGGGGGACTATCGCCCGGGATTGAATGCTATTGCGGAGCTTGGAATCAAAAGTCCTCTTAGGGAAGCTGGTCTTACCAAGGACGAAATCCGACAGCTTTCAAAACAGCTGGATCTTCCTACATTCCAAAAGCAGAGTTTTGCCTGTCTGGCTTCCCGCATACCATACGGTGAGCGGATTACGGCTGAAAAGTTAAAACGAATCGAAGAGGCTGAGGATTTCTTAAAGAAAAAGGGATTTTCCTATTATAGGGTTCGCATTCAGGACAAGCTGGCCAGAATCGAAGTTCTTCCAAAAGACATTGAACGCTTTATGGAGGAGAACCTTCGAAATGAAGTGGTAGCCTACTTTAAGCAACTGGGATTTTTGTATGTAACATTGGATTTGCAGGGCTATCGTACCGGTAGTATGAATGAGGTATTATAATGAGAACATTGTATCTGGATTTGTCTATGGGGGTAGCGGGAGATATGTTTTCCGCTGCTTTGGCACAACTTTTGGAAGAGGAAAGCCGACAACAGTTTTTACATAACATCCGTTCTTTTTCGTTACCAAATCTTTTGGTGGACTTTCAAAAAAAGAAAGTAGGCGATATTTCCGGACTACATTATAAAGTGGAAATAAATGGTGAGAAAGAAGACTCTTTTAAACATCATCATCATCACCATCATGGCAGAAGCCTATTAGAAGTGCAGGAAATCATAGCGTCTTTACCTGTGACAGAAGAAATCAAAAATCAGGGAAAGGCATTATATGAAATTATAGCAAAGGCAGAAGGGAAAGCCCATGGCAAAGAAGTGGGAGAAGTGCATTTCCATGAAGTGGGAATGACGGACGCCATTGTGGATGTGGTCTCTGCCTGCCTTTTGATGGACCATTTGCAAGTGGACCATGTGGTGGCTTCTACAATCTGTGTGGGAAGGGGAAAGGTGCATTGTGCCCACGGACTGTTGGATGTCCCGGCTCCTGCTACCAAAAATATTTTAGAGGAAAACCATATCCCCTATTATTTTAGCGAAAAAGAATACGGAGAGCTTACCACCCCTACGGGAGCGGCTGTGATTTCCTATTTTGCAGATGAGTTTTTGGAAAAAGATGCCTTTGAAAAGAAAATAAATAAAATCACTGCAGACAGGGAAGGGTATCACCTTCAGCAGGGATTTGGAATGGGGTATAAAGAATTTGACCAACCCAATTGTGTGAAGGCGTATTTGGTAATAGAATAGCCTTATAGGAAATCGTATATAAAGAGGAAGCGGATATGGAAGAACAAATCATTGAACTGCAGTGCAATTTGGATGATATGACAGGAGAAGAAGTGGGCTTTGCCATTGATCGCCTTTTGGAGGCAGGGGCCAAAGACGCTTTTTCCTATGGGATTCAAATGAAAAAGAAGCGCCCCGGCGTTTTGTTGTGCGTCCTTTGTGAAAAAAAGGATCGCGTCAAAATCCTTGAAACAATCTTTGCTCATACCTCTACCATTGGCATTCGTGAGCTGGTGGCAGAGCGGTATGTTTTGGAAAGAGAAACGGTTGCAAAAGAAACTCCTTTTGGATTGGTGCATAAAAAGTTATCTAAGGGGTACGGTAGCACAAAAGAAAAGTGGGAATACGAAGAGGTGGCAAAGATTGCCAAAGCCCACAACATGACCTTTCGGGAAGTAAAGTCTGCTTTGAATGAAGATGGGAGAGGTATATGAATTCATCAATCTATACATTTTTGGAAGATGTGAAAAACGGAAGATTGTCGGTGGAAGAGGCTGCTTTGGAACTTAAAAAACAGCCTTTTTATGATATGGGTTATGCGAAGGTGGACATGCACAGACAGATTCGCCAAGGCGCTGGTGAAGTGATTTACGGTGCGGGAAAAACATCGGAACAAATCATTGGCATTGTTCGCATGATGTATTTAAAAGGACAGAGGAATATTTTAATTACCCGATTGTCAGAAGAGAAACATTTGGAGATTATAAAAACCTTGTCAGAGACCAAAAAGGAGGATGTGGAACCCGGTGGCCTTCACAAGGAAAACTTGATTTATAATTATTTTAAAGATGCCCGCATCGCTCAAATCGGAGGGACGGAACAAAAGAAGGATGGCATTGGAAAAATCGTGGTAGCCACAGGGGGAACCTCAGATATTCCGGTGGCGGAAGAAGCTGCCATTACTGCAGAGTTCCTTGGAAATGATGTGATTCGTCTCTATGATGTAGGGGTGGCAGGCTTGCATCGCACTTTGAGCCATATTGACGATTTGATGAGCGCCAATGTGGTAATTGCCATTGCAGGAATGGAAGGGGCCTTGGCTTCTGTTTTAGGTGGATTGGTGGACCGTCCGGTAATAGCGGTACCTACTTCCGTGGGCTATGGTGCATCCTTTGGCGGAATTTCCGCACTTTTATCCATGTTAAATTCCTGCGCATCGGGAGTATCGGTTGTGAACATTGACAACGGATTTGGGGCGGCATATCAGGCAAGTTTGATTAATCACACTCATATCCCAAAGTAACGAATGTGAAAACAAACGTAATCTAATAACCAGAGATTTATTCTTTTATCAGAGAAAATATAATGATTATACATACGATAATTGTAAATACATGATTTTAGAGGAGAGTATAGGTGCTACCGGGAGTATTTTTGGCAAAAAAGAAATCCGGTGAGGAGTATTTCCGAGCCGCTATTACAAAATTCAATAAACGAATCAGCCTTGGTAGTTTTTCTACGGAAAAAGAGGCGTATCAAGCCTATGAAGAAGCAAAGATGCTCTATGAAAACAGAGACATCGATCCTTTGAATCTTCGCAGTTATATTCAATATCTACCCTTTGAAAAAGGGATTACCATTTTAAATCACAGAGATTACAAAACCTATATCAAAACTCCCATTTATTTACGACAGGGATATTTTTCCTATTATTTGGAGGGAGTGGGAGAGTTGAAGTTTGACAATGATGATTTGTTTTATTATTCCTCTCATCGGATATTAAATCATGACGGTCATTTATATGTAAACGATTATGGCATGCAATATGGTATTCTTGCCAGATTCGGTATTAAAAACTACGCTGTGGCAGGAAAGGATTACACCTTTGCCAACGGAGATTCCATGGATTATCGCTATTCCAATATTGTGGTGATTAATAAGTATCATGGGGTGACCTATCACGAGGAAAAAGATGTCCCTTATCATGAGAGTCGGATTCACATCAACGGGGAGTATATCATTGGCCGTTTTTCTACAGATGCAGAGGCAGCAGTGGCCTACAACAAAGCGGTGGATGCGGCGGTGGACGCCGGAGTGGAAAAGAATTTCATTCAGAATTATGTTTTGGAATATACGCCAAAGGAATATGCGGAGGTCTATACCAATATTACTTTGCCGGAAAAATATTTGGATTACTTAAATGGCCGTCTCTCTCGTTGATTTTTCCACCGGCCTATTCTATAATGGTTGAGATTGGTTCAACAAGAAAAAGGAAAAGAAAAAGAGGTATACTCATGGACGTGAAATACGTAAGTACAAGAAACAAAGAAGAAGTGGTAACTGCTTCACAGGCAGTATTACAGGGCTTGGCTCACGACGGTGGATTGTTTGTTCCTACCTGTATTCCAAAGCTGGATAAGAGCCTAGAAGAACTTTCTGAGATGACCTATCAGGAAGTTGCTTATGAAGTTATGAAGCTGCTTTTAACAGACTATACGAAGGAAGAGTTGATGCACTGCATTAACAGTGCCTATGACGAAAAGTTCGATACAGAAGAGATTGCTCCTTTGGTTTATGCGGACGGAGCGTATTACCTGGAACTCTTCCACGGAAAGACCATTGCATTTAAGGATATGGCCCTTTCCATTTTGCCTCACCTTATGATTACTGCAGCCCGCAAGAATCAGGTGAAAAACGATATTGTAATTTTGACCGCTACTTCCGGTGATACAGGAAAAGCGGCTATGGCTGGATTTGCCGATGTAGAAGGTACAAAGATTATTGTGTTCTATCCGAAAAACGGTGTATCAGAAATCCAGGAGCGCCAGATGGTGACTCAGACTGGAGACAACACCTTTGTGGTAGGAATCAACGGAAACTTTGACCAGGCTCAGACCGGTGTGAAAAAGATGTTTAACGATGCCGCTTTGGCAAAGGAACTGGATGGGGCAGGATATCAGTTCTCCTCAGCAAACTCCATTAATATCGGACGTTTGGTTCCGCAGATCGTTTATTATGTATATGCTTACACCCGTCTTTTGAAAGAAGAGAAAATTGCCTCCGGTGAAAAGATTAACGTAACTGTTCCCACCGGAAACTTTGGTAATATTTTAGCTGCATACTACGGAAAGAAAATGGGACTTCCCATTGATAAATTAATTTGCGCATCCAACGAGAACAAAGTATTATATGATTTCTTCCAGAGCGGATGCTATGACAAGAACCGCGAGTTTAAGCTCACAAATTCTCCTTCCATGGATATTTTGATTTCCTCAAACCTAGAGCGATTGATTTATGAAATCGCAGGAGAGGATGATGCAAAGAATAAAGCGTTTATGGAAGCCCTTACAAAGGACGGAAAGTACGAAATCACTTCCGAGATGAAAGAAAACTTAAAGGATTTCTATGGAAACTTTGCAGACGAAGAGGCTACCAAGGCAGAAATCAAACGTGTCTATGATGACACCGGATATGTGCTTGATACCCACACCGCTGTAGCTTCTTATGTGTACAACACATACAAGAAGGAAACAAAGGATGACAAGGTAACAGTCATTGCTTCTACTGCAAGTCCTTTCAAGTTTACCAGAAGTGTTATGGAAGCTATTGGATTAGATGATTCTTCCAAGAAAGACATTGAGCTTACAGATAAGCTTTCCGAAGTTGCAAAAGTTGATTTGCCTGGAGCTATTTTGGAAATCAAGTCCGCACCGGTTCGTCACGATACCCAGTGTGAAGTGGATGAAATGCCTGCTGTAGTAAAGAAGTTTTTGGAAATCTAAAGATTTGAAATTCTAAAGATTTTTGAACGTAAATATGATACAAAAAATGCCGACTGAGAAATCAGTCGGCATTTCGATTTGAAATTATAATGTAAGAATCAAATAAACTGTCCCGAAGGGATAAATCACAGGAATCACAAAAGCGTTGTCTGATAAGGTGAGTACCGGTTCGGTTTCCTGTGCGGGAGGATCCAGGGTAAGTTCCATGGATACTTCGTTGGACATGTTTACGGAAAACAGTCCGTTGTGAAGATTTAAGAAATCTTCCAAAGAAGCCTTTACATATTCATCAAATTCTGTGAATTCCATCTTTGCATATCGGGAAGCGAATCCAATAGCGGCGGAAGGCTCCATATCAATGCTGGAACTGCAATTAATGGCTCCTGTAATATTTTGGGTTACACAATAGTTGGTCTCGTAACTGGTAGTCTGAACAGGAGACAAGGGTGTAAAATCCTCGCCAATGAATCGAACCAAATTGTTGAATACAAGATTCAAATACATAACGGCGTAGCGGTTTACAGGACGCTCTGCGGAGAGAAGGAAGTTTTCTATCAACTTCGCAGTGTGTTCGACGCTTTCACTACCCATGGGATTGTCGATTTCATTTTCTGACTGATACTCAATCATTAATTCCTCTAATTCGGAATTGGAAAGAGCACCGGTGTCTACCAGGTTTTGACCCAATAATAAATAGTCGGGATTTTGAGATTTCAAAAGATCTTCTAACTGATCCTCAAAGAGGTAGTTTCTTTCGATGGCGATTTCACCAAAGCGCTTGTCTTCTCTGGTTTGTAAAAAACAAACTTCATCGACTTCAGCAGCAGTCATATATCCCTTGTGCATGGCCAAAGTACCCAAACGAATATGAGTATCTGCCAGGCTTGCAATAGCGGACGCCAATTGCTCAGCTGTGACAGCCTTTTTGTTTAAAAGATAATTTCCAAAAAACTGTGCATACATAGGAACAAAAGTCCTCCTATCCTAAATGTGACTGCAACAATGTCTCAACTTGTGAAGAGTCCAAAGGCTTTTGGATGAAGTCCTTTGCACCGGCCTCAATGGCAGATTTTAACTGGGATTGAGTACCTACGGAAGAGACAATAATAATGTCAGCCTCATTGTTGATTTCCATTATTCCTTTTACTGCTTCAATACCGTCTTTCACGGGCATGACAATGTCAAGGAACGTGATATCGGGAGTGAATTCTTTATATTTATCAATGGCTTCCTGTCCATTGGAAGCATCGATGAATTCTGCACCTTCTCCGACTCTACTGATAATGTCCTTTAACTGTTTGCGTGCTAAGATAGAATCGTCGCTGATTAAAATTTTCTTGTTCGTCAAATCCATGTCATATCACTCCTTATTTATAATCATTATCATCTTACAACAAATAGTCAGATTATTCAATTATTTTTGTTTTTTGCATAGGTTTTCTTTGTTTTATAGCAATTAAAGTGATATATTAAAATAGCGTGGACAAAAATCTGATTTTGAGGTGAAACATGGTTAGAAAGGTAGCAGGCACCTATTATTTGTTTTCAGACAAAGAAGACAAAGATATGGAGCATCCTTGTGTGCTAAACGAGACTGGATATTTTATTTATACGAGATTGCAAAAAGGAATACCTTTGGAAGAGATTGCAAATGAATTGGCTTCCAATTACCACATTCCCTACGACGAAGCGATAATTGATGTTCGTAGCTGTGAAACAGACCTGAATCAATTTTTAAATGTCAACGATAGTGGAGCATAGGGGAATTATGGATATTATTTTGACAGGGGCAGATAATGCCATGATGGAAGCTCTTATTGGGAAACTCCGAAAGGAGGGCCATCGTATTTTTGTTCTGTCCAATGAGCGTGTGAAAAAAACAAAATACAAACGTATTTTTGAACAATATGATTTTAATTATGACAATGAAAATATGTCAGCGATTATAGAGAGCATCTGTCCGGATGCTGTCATTTTTTTGGGTGCCTTTGACGGTTCCTTCCAATGGGAAAAAGGTCAAAAAGAAGTTGTTCGCTATGGCGAGGGCTTGATCAATCTTTTGGAAGCCTGTGCCCATCTGAAACGGTTACCCCGTTTTCTGTATTTATCCACATGTGATGTATTTACAAACCATTCAAAAGAGAATTACAGAGAGCATGACGAGTTTTCTCCTGTTTCTACCAAGGCGGTAGCAGTCAGACAGGGCGAACTTATTTGCGGAAATTATTATAAGTCCAAGCGGTCGGATTCCGTCGTTGCCAGACTGGATCACGTCTATGGAAATCCCGTGATGTTAAGTGATCTGGAATGTCCGATTCAATCAATGATGGAGTCAGCTCTCGTGAAGGGAGAAATCACTGCTAACAGAAATGAGAAACTGTCCATGCTTCATATAAATGATGCAGTAGAGTTTATTTATAAGATTTTGATTACCGAGGATTTGCAAAGAAGGGTTTATAACCTGTCTGCGGAAATGGAAATCTCAGAGGAAGTAATCGCATATCTATTGGCGGATGGATTAGAGCCTAAGCCGCAGATTATTGTGGAAGATGGGGAAGAACATCGTGTTGTAATGAGTCGTGCCCGCTTTCGCAAGGAGTTTGGCGGAAAGGTATTTCATAAATATGGAAAAGAACTTCCTTTACTGGCAAAGCAGGTAAAAACGAAACATAAGGATTTTTTTGAACGGGATGTAGTAACCACCACTCCCTTAACACAGTTTTTGGACAGGATTAAGGTTTTTGTTCAGGCTGTACTTCCTTATTTTGAAACGGCAGTCTTATTTATTCCCGCATTTATGCTGAATAATCGTGCTACGGGAAGTGATTACTTTACCAATTTGGATTTTTATCTTTTGTATGTGTTGTTTATTGCCATCGTTCACGGTCAGCAACAGGCAATGGTGGCAGGTGTGTTGGCGGTAGCAGGATATTTCTTCCGCCAGCAGTACGACCGCTCTACCTTTGATGTTATGTTGGACTATAACACCTATGTTTGGATTGCCCAGTTGTTTATTGTTGGTTTGGTAGTGGGAAATCTAAAAGACCGACTGCAGGTGATTCGGGACGAGGACAACAATGAGATTCATTATTTGAATTCTCAGGTAAAGGATATTACGGAAATCAACACCAATAATGTTATTATTAAAAACTCCATGGAAGAACAATTGATTAATCAGAATGATTCTTTTGGAAAGATTTATGAGATTACTTCCACCTTGGATCAGTACGCTCCGGAGGAAGTACTGTTCTATGCCGCAGAGGTGTTGAGAGAACTGCTTCATACAGAGGATGTGGCAATTTATTCCGTTGCCAACGGAGACTATGCAAGATTGTTTGCTTCCACTTCCAAAAAAGCGAGAAGTCTTGGCAACTCTTTAAAATACACGGATTTAACGGAGATGTATGTCTACATCAGTTCCGATCAGGTTTATATCAATCGAAATATGCAGGAAGGGTATCCTCAGATGGCCAATGGTTTGTTCTCCGACGGAAATATGGAACTGATCATTATGACTTGGGGATTGCCTTTGGAACGAATGAATCTGGCTCAGGCCAATATGATGCGAATTGCCGGATTTTTAATTCAGAATGCAGTGCTTCGTGCCAATCGATATATGGAAGCTTTGGAAAGTAGCCGTTATGTGGAAAATACCAAGCTTTTGGAAGAAAATGCGTTCCATTCTTTACTGGAGGCTTTTTTGACAGCAAGAGACCGGGGTTTGACACAGTGTTGTGTATTACAGCTTGAGGAAATCCCGAAAGAAAAGGAGAAAAAAGCGGTGGAGGAAGTATCCAAGACGCTTCGAAACTCCGATTATCTGGGTAAAAGAAAAGATGGAAGACTTTATATTCTTCTTTCCAATACAGATACCCAAAGCGGAAAGATTGTTATTTCCCGTTTAAGTGAATTGGGATATCAAGCATCTCTTTGGAGGACGGTATAGCATGTCAAAATCATTGCTTGTGGTAATTTTTTTGGTGGTGATTTCCACCTTGGTGGATGTGGTCTATTTCATCCTTTCCATGGTTCGAAACGAAGGAAAAAAACGCCAACAAAAAGACGGTAACTTTGATAAGAAAAAAACCATATTGATTTTCCTTATGATGCTTTTTACCCCCGTGGTGGGAGAAGTGTTTTTCTTTGGAAGTCGCCTGATGCAAAAGGTTTTCTTCCGTCAAAAAGGAAATCTGGAAGGGGCGGCAACCTTTGATAAATCCAAAGTAGAATCCAGAAATCCAGCAAATCTGGAACGGGATATGAACCTTGCACCCATGGAAGAGGCTTTGGCAGTCAGCGACAAAACAGGACTGCGAAATTTGATGCTTTCCGTGGTAAAGGGAGATGTCACCAGATATTTAAGTTCCATTACAAAAGCTCTAAACAGCAAGGATTCTGAGACTGCCCATTATGCGGCATCGGTGCTTCGGGATGAGTTAAACAACTTCAATGCCCATGTTACGGAGATGAAAAACCGGATTGATGTGGCAGATACCTTGGAAAAAGCTGCTTTGTGTGATGAGCTGTTGGCTTATATGCATGTATTTTTAAGTCAAAATATCTTCCATGGAATTGAAAAAGAAAACTATGTCCGCACCATGGAGGAAATCGGAGAGATTTACTTCCAAACAGCGCCGGCGGAAATGACGGCGGAACAGTTTGGGTGGCTCAACTGTTTTTTGATGGATATCGGCGAGATGGAGTTGTGTGAAAAATGGGGAAAACGTTCTTTTGAATATTTTCCTACCTCTTTGCCAACCTATACCAATCGTTTGAAATATTATTTTAAAACCGGAAGAGACGAAGATTTCTTCCAATCCTTATCAGATTTGAAAACATCCGGAATAACCGTGGACAAAGAGACATTGGAAATCATCCGAATGTTTGAAGAAAGGTAAAATGAATGTCAATAAATCGTCTGGTAACTGTGGAACTGGTGGAAATATTGGTGGCTTATTTTCTTGTGGTCATTGTTCCACCTGCCATAGTATTCGGAGAAAAACTTAAAAAACGGGCGTTGCCATATACCTTTCGCCTTATGGCATATTTAATGATCGGCAATGTCTTTATTATAAATTTGGTATTGTATCTGACGTTGTTTCATCTTTGCAACAAAGGAACGCTGGTACTTTTTTCCTTTTTCTTTTATATGGGAATGGCACTTTTTTTGTATCAGATTTCCCTTGGAGATGTGCTTTCTCATGGGAAGCGTACAGTGGAAAAATTGGGTCAGGGATATTTGGGTAGAAAGACTTTTCGTGCCCATATAAGAGAAGAACTTTTGATTGGGGCAAAACGACTGTTTTCCGGTACGGTAGGAGTGGTGTTGCATCACCCCTTGGAGGTATTGGGGTATGTTGGCACCATGGTTATGGTACTTTATATTTTTGCTACCAATGATTATAAGAATTTGGGCTATACCGCGTCGGATTTGCCGGTGCACAATTACTGGATCAATGCGTTGGGAAACAATCAGCCTTTTGTGGCCGGAGTTTATCCCATGGGATATCACTGCGTGGTATTTTTCCTTCATAAAGTTTTTGGATTTGATACCTATGTGCTTTTGCGTCATTGGGAAGTAGTAACAGTAGTTTTACTGTGTTCCGCCATTATGGCATTTGTGGGATATATCTGTAAGAAACATTCTTTTTTGGCGTTTTTTGCTGTGTTTGTGTTTGCCTTGCCGGGATGTTTGTACGAGGGTGTTTACGCGCGATTTTTAATGGGGATTCCTCAGGAGTATGCCCATGTATTTATTTTGCCCGCCCTTATGTTTTTATTGGAGTTTTTTGAAAGAAGAAAGGAAAAGGAAGAGGGGCGTTTGGTACCTTCTACCCTTTGCTGGCTCTTGTTTTCCGCGGGATTGTCTTTGACCATTGCGGTTCACTTTTACGGAGCCATTGTACTTTTGATTTTTTGTCTGGGAGTGGGCGTGGCTTATCTTCCCGTTATTTTCAAAAAGGAGTACTTTTTCAGTGTTTTAAAATCCGGTCTTTTGGGACTTTTAATCGCAGTACTTCCTATGGCCATTTCCCTTATGATGGGAAATCATTTCCAGGGTTCTATGGGATGGGCCCTTGGGGTAATTCAGGGAAGTGTTTCCGGCACATCCAATGCCACAAACGGAGCTATTGTAGCGGATTTAACGGATGACGATTATTCCGATGACATTGAGTATTACAGATTTTTGGAAGCAAACGGAATGATGGATGATGCGACACAAAGTCAGTATGAAGAAGTGCAAATCGCATCCGGAATCAAAGTGGATTCCGAAAAGCAAAATGTCATCGCCAATTTCATCCGTGGATTTTATCATAGCGCAAAGGAAAATCTCTTTTGGGGATATGAAGATTATGCGGTGGTTGCCTATCCTATATTCCTTATTCTCTGCGGAGTGGTACTGATTGGCTTTTTTGGATTTTTCTTCCACTGGGAGTTTGCAAAGGGATATTTGGCTACGGGAATCGGCGTTGGAATCCTTTGGATCATCCTTTCGGCAAAGGAGTTTTCCCTGCCCTCCTTAATGGATGAAAACCGTACTGGAACCTTTTTGATTTCCTTTATTGGAATTATTATTGCTTTTGGGGCGGATGCCCTGTTGAACGCCTTGCTATTTAAGGTAAAGAAAAAGTGGATTCATACCATAGTTTCCCTTGTGCTTTGTCTTGCCGTCCTTTGGGGATTTTCTTCAAAGGGAATTCTTCGTCAACCCTTTATAGCTGGGGCATATGAAACCAACGGAGCCATTTTATGCATGGAAAGCATTATGGAAGAAAACGAGGACTTTACCTATACGATAGTGTCCGCAGGTGATGAAACCCAGATGGTCAGCGATCGGGGGTATCATTATGAAGTATCCACATTTTTAAAGCATTTGTATCTGTATAAGGGCGGAAGTTTTTCCGATGCTTATAAGGATTTGGAGGATGCGGATGACGGAGATATCTATATTCCTACGGGAAAGGTTTATGTGTTTATAGAAAAAATACCCTTAAATCACGGCTTCCCTTACGAAGGCAGTGGACAGCGGGTTTCAAAAGAAGGGGCATCCCTTCCTATTCCATCCACCTCATCCAAGGATTTTTACGGTGGGGAAGGAAGATGGATTTGTATGTCAAAGATGTATTACTGGGCAAAAGCTTATGAGCAGTTGATACAGGATGACATGCGGGTTTATTACGAAGATGATGAATTTATTTGTTACGAGATTACACAAAACTACAATCAAAGCTACAATTTTGCTATTGATTACGGCTACAACGATTGTGGCGAAGGAGAAATAAAACTGGATGATTAGCAAGAAAAACTTTTTTACTATTTCGGTAATGATGGTAGTGGTGTTTTTCCTGTTTATGGTGACGGGAGGAGCAAAGCAGGCGTTGTCCAACTACGAAGAAAATGAATATGTCCCCACCAGTTGGACAGTTTCTGATACTTCGGAAGCTGACTTTTCTCTATCCACCGGCGGAGTTTTGTACTTGGGCGATAGCCAAAAGGTTTTGAATCGTCTGAAAGAGTGGTGTTACTACAACCAACGGGGATTGGAGGAGTTAGACCACGGTGTGGGTTATGAAGGCACAGAGGAAAACCTTTCCATGTTGGTGGTGGATGGCGCATCTTTAACGGACAAGGATGAAGATGTTCTTTTGGAGGCGTCAGAAACAGGATTGACCCTGGTTTTTGCTACCATGCCTTCTTGTGAATATTTACAGGAGCACACAAATGTAGCCCAGCTTATGGGAATCCGTGCCATTCAAAAGGAATCCACTTCTTTGGTGGGCATGCATTTATATGAGGGATTTTTGCTAGGCGGGGAAAAAGTTTACGAACTGGGAGATGAGGATCCCTTGTACTATCAGGATATGAATCTTCATATTCCCTGGTATATTTTGGAATCCGCATCCAAGGTGTATATGAGTGGTTATTTGAATAAGCTTTACAAGGATGCAGATGTCTCTTATACACCTCCAATCATCTGGAGATACAATACGAAAAACGGCTATGTATATGCCATAAACAATAATTTTATGGAAGATTTGTCGGCTCTTGGTATTTATACCGCAGTGGAATCCACCAGAGAGGAAATTGCCATTTATCCGGTAATCAATGCAAAGAGTCTGGTGGTAACAAATTATCCTACCTTTACGGAGGAAAACGAAGAACAAATCAGTGAGTTGTATTCCAGAAATACGACGAATTATTTGGAAACTCTGGTTTGGCCCACGATTATGGCGGTATCATCCTACAACAAGATGAAGCCGGGATTTTTTATTTCCACAAAGCTTGATTATGACAGCGAAAACGGACCTTCCGAAAAGGCACTGCACTATTTCATGGAATTGATTCGTGAAAGCCATGGAGAAGCGGGATTGAGTTTGGATGCTTATTCCGATATATCGGCAGAGGAAAAACTAAGTATTGATTTGGACTTTTTCAAAGATACTTTGGAGGATTACCATTTTTATAGTTGCTATGTGGGAGACTCTGACTTGGAAGAGGCTCTGACCTTGTTAAATACAACGGGAGAAAACATTTCTCTGGTGGTATCGGATTATAGTAAAAATCAAAATTTGATTTGGGCACAGGACAATGTGATTGGAGTTTCTGAGACAACTTCATCTCAGTATTATAGTTTTACAAAGGACTTCACATTAAAGTCTGTGGAGACCGCTTTGGGATATTCCATGGCCTCTGTAGATGCATCTTCTTTGGTTTATCCAAAAACAACAGAGTCTCATTTGCAAAACTTTACGGAGGAGTATTCCGGAACCATTAACAGTCTCTATGAGAACTTTGAAGACTTTGAAGCGACATCTCTTACAGAGACAGGAAACCGGATTCGAAATTATTTAAATCTGGACTATGATGCGGACGTTTCCATGGAAAAGGACCGGGTAACCATTACCACCAATACCTATGGAGAGGAACAGTTTTTTATTTTAAAAATTCCCAATATGGAGATCCGCTTTATTTCTCAAGGGGAGTATGAAGAATTGGAAGATGGGGTATATTTGGTAACCACCACATCTTCTGAAACCGTAATCAAATTAAAAGAAAAAGATCAGTCCTTATTGAAGTATTTTAGGTAGGAAACAGTATGAAGATTTGTATGGTGGCGGAAGGCTGTTATCCCTACGTTGTGGGGGGTGTTTCCAGTTGGATTCACTCTATGATTCGCTCCTTCCCGGAACATGAATTTATCATCCTTGCCATTGTGGCGGACCGGGAAACAGGAGGGAAGTTTAAATACGAACTGCCGGAGAATGTATCCGCAGTGTATGAAGTGTATTTAAATGATGACGATTGGGGAAAAGAAAACCGCAAACGTATGTCAAAAAAAGAATATGAAGCCCTGCGAAGTGTGGTGGTAAACCGTACACCGGACTGGGAAGGCTTTGTGAAAATTATTTCCAAACCGGATTTTTCTTACAACGATTTGGTTATGGGAATGGATTTTTACGAGGCGGTAAAAGAGGCCTATTCCCAGAAGTATACGGACGTGCCCTTTGTAGACTTTTTGTGGACCATGCGTTCCATGTATTTGCCTTTGATTCTGGTGATGAGTTCCAAAATTCCAGAGGCGGATTTGTACCATTGTGTGGCAACGGGCTATGCCGGTGTGTTGGGCGCTATGGCAAAGATGAAATATGGTTGCAAGCTTTTGGTTTCCGAACACGGAATCTACACCAGAGAACGTGAGGAAGAGCTGATTAAGGCGACCTGGGTTCAGGGCCTTTACAAAGATATTTGGATTGACCAGTTTAAAAAGATGTCCCAGTTGGCTTACGACCAGGCAGATGTGGTGACTTCTTTGTTTGCCCATGCTTCCGAATTGCAACAGGAATTAGGTTGCGATAAAAAGAAACTTCGGGTGACACCCAATGGAGTGGATGCGTCCAGGTTTGCAGATATTCCCCAAAAGACGGAAGAAGACAAGGCCTACGTAAATATTGGGGCAGTGGTTCGTGTTACTCCCATTAAAGATATTAAGACCTTGATTCGTGCCTTTGCCTATGCGAAAAACAGGGTGAAAAATTTAAAACTTTGGATTATGGGACCCTGTGATGAAGATGAGGAATATGCAAAGGAATGTTTCGATATTGTGGAGGCTATGGAATTGGAAGATGTGGTCTTTACGGATCGAGTAGATGTCACTCAGTATATGGGACGCATGGATTATACGGTGTTGACCAGTATTTCAGAAGGTCAGCCCTTAACCATTTTAGAGGGATTTGCCGCAAAAAAACCTGTGGTGGCTACCGATGTAGGAAATTGCCGGGGGTTGATTTACGGTGAAGGTGATGACTATGGTCAGGCGGGAATCCTTACCCATATTATGAATGTGGAGGAAATTGCAAATGCCTTTGTGGCGTTGGCTATGAATCCGGAAATGACAAAACAAATGGGAGAAGTAGGGTACCGTCGTTTGATAGACAAATACCTGATTTCCCAAATGAAAGATACCTATAAAGAAATTTATGATCGTTTAAGCGGAGAATAAAACTATGGCAGGAATCGGCGTTAAGCTGGATAAGATATATGAAAAAAACACATTGATTACCACTTTAAGCGGAATGAGCTATTCTACCATTGTAACCATAGCCCCTATGATTATTGTAATGGTGGCAATTTATGTTATGATGCAGATTCTGGATTTCGGAAAGTTGGAGTATGCCCAGAGGGAATTGTTTTCCTGTACGGTGTTGTATATTTTTATCTTCGCATTAATTGCAACTTCCATATTAAATGCGGTGATTTCAAGATATATTTCTGATAAGATTTTTGAGGAAGAGTACGGTGCTGTTATGCCATGTTTTTATTTCTGCCTCTTTTTGACACTGATTTTTGGTTTGGTACCGGCCATTCCATTTTTTATCCACGAATACGTGGTGGGACAGGTAGACCCGGTGTTTATCTTTTTGTCCTTTGTGGGATATGTGTCTTTGATTTTTGTTTTTTATTCCATGCTGTATTTAAATATTTGCAAGGAGTACGAGCGTACCACGGCCTTTTATTTTATTGCCATGGCGGTGGGGGTTTTTGTGGCATGGGTGCTGAATTTGTTTATGGAGTGGGACAAAACCTATTCCATGCTGACAGGATTGGATATTGCACTTTTGCTATTGGCTGTTTTGGAATATGCTCAGCTGTTAAAGTTTTTTCCAATCAGTGACCACCGGTACACAAAGGTGTGCGGCCACTTTAAAACCTATTGGAGTTTGATTGCATCCAACACCCTTTATATCTTTGGATTGTACGTCCACAACTTCGTTTTTTGGACGACAGATTTAAGGATTGTGGTTCGGGATTCCTTTGTTTGTGCGGAACCCTACGATATGGCCACCTTCTTGGCATTGTTGACCAATCTTTCTGCTTCTGTCATTTTTATTACGGCGGTGGAGCGACGCTTCAGTGGAAGATACCGTCAGTACGTGGAAAAGCTGATCGGTGGTCGTCTAAACGATATTGAGGCTGCCAAGAACCGAATGTTTCGACAGATTTCCGTGGAACTTTTGGGATTGGTTCGTGTGCAGTTTATTATTTCCGTTGTACTGTTTTTGCTTTTGGTGGTAATTTTGCCTCAGCTTGGAATCTCCGGCTTGATTATGCAGATTTATCCCTGTTTGGCAGCAGGTTACTTTATTATGTTTTTGATGTACGGCGGCATTGTGTTTTTGTATTATTACAATGATTTAATTGGAGCCATTTTAACCTCTGGAGTATTCTTGGTAGTGGATTTTGTGGTTTCACTGTTTGCCAGAGATTGGAATGTTATCTGGTACGGTATGGGTCTTTTGGCAGGATCCCTGGCAGGATGGATTATTTGCTATTTCCGTTTGCGCTGGGTGGAAAGAAACATCGACCGTCATATTTTCTGTGAAGGAAATATAAAACCCTACGGTAAAGGGCCAAAGCCCGATAACTTGGTGTATGTAAGAAAGGTAGAAAAATGATTGGTGTGGAATTGATCCGTTCCATGTTTATTGGAACAGGAATCTTACTATTGGTATTAAACTTTACGTTTTATGTGAAAAAACGAATCTATGAAGATCTGGCATTGGTCTGGGTAGTGGCATCGATTTTGGAAATCGTGGTAGGATTGCTTCCTTCCTGGGATGTAAAAATCGGTGAAGTGGGAATAAAGATTTTTATTCCTTTGACAGCGGCACTTTCAGTTTCTGCCATTATTCTTTTTGTGGTCAGTGCATTTATGTCGGTTTTAAACAAAAAGAATCAGGAACTTGCTATGCAGGTTTCTTTGTTGAATCAGGAAAATGAAATGATACTGAAACGAGTAAAAAAACTGGAAGATTGCGATGAAGAAAAAGATACTGTTTGTGATTAACACCTTGGGACAGGCAGGGGCGGAAAACGCCCTTTTAAATATGTTTCCTTATTTTGACCGGAATCAATACGAACTTTATTTATATGTGATGTTAAATCAGGGTGAGTTGATTTACGATGTTCCGGAATATGTTCATGTACTAAACAAAAATCTTTCTCCTTTGCCGGTATTAAGCAGGGAGGGAGAGGGTCATATGACAAAGGAAGTGATGACTTGTTTTCTTCGCCATGGAAGCGGTGTGAAGAATCTGCCGGACTTTCTTTCTAACTACAAAACCATGCGACGACAGGGAAAGGTGCAGTGGGACAAACTCCTTTGGCCTGTCGTTGCTACAGGGGCGAAACGTTTTTCAATAGAGTTTGATTTGGCTGTGGCCTATTTGGAAGGGGCTTCCACCTATTATGTGGCCAATTATGTAAAGGCGAAAAAGAAGGTAGCCTGGGTTCATGTGGATATGAAGCTGGCAGGATATTCCAAAGCCTTGGATAAGGCCTGTTACGACGCAATGGACCGGGTGTTTTGTGTTTCCTCGGAAGTGAGGGAGGCTTTTTTAAAGCTTCATCCGGAGTGTGAAAAAAAGGCCTTGGAATTTGAAAATCTTTTGGATGTGAAAAAAATCCAAAGACTCAGTGAGATAGAGAAGGCAAAGGAATTGGATTCCAATAGCTTTTGCCTCCTTACGGTGGGGAGATTGCATCCTCAAAAAGGATATGATTTGGCCATTGAAACGTTGGCTGAGTTAAAAGAAAAGGGATATCCCATAAAATGGTATGTGGTGGGAGATGGTCCCATGAAAAAACCTTTGGCGGATATGATTGCAAACTATCACTTAGAAGATGATTTTATTCTTTTGGGAGCAAAGAAAAATCCCTATCCCTATTTTAAAGCCTGCGATTTGTATGTACATGCCACCCGGTTTGAAGGAAAAAGCTTGGCGATTTCCGAGGCAAAGACCTTGGGAAAAGCTTTGGTGGTTTCCGATGTCAGCGGAAACCGTGCTCAGGTGGAAGAAATGAAAAACGGATTGGTTTGCAAATTGGAGAAACAGGACCTGGAAGATGCGATTCTTTCTCTTTATAAAAATGAAGAGTTAAGAAGGCAAATGGAAGAATCAAACAAAAAAGAAGGACTTTCAAAAAAGGAGAATAGCCTCCGATTACTTTTAGATTTACTCGAGGAATGACAAAATGAAAAAAGAAGTATTGATTATTATTCCTGCCTACAATGAGGAACAGACCATTGCTACGGTGCTTAGGGATTTAAACGAAGGACATATCACGGATTTTGCTGATATACTGGTAATGAACGATGCGTCAAAGGATAATACCAATTACATTGTAAAAAAAGAAAACTGTAAGCTGGTAACCCATGTCTTTAATCTGGGCTATGGTGCAGCGGTTCAGTTGGGCTACAAATATGCGGTAAGAAGAGGCTACCGTTACGTTATCCAAATGGATGCAGACGGACAGCATGACGTAACCAATATTCCCAGAATTTTAGAAGCCTTAAAAACCAAAGACGAAGATGGAAGATATCCCGACATTGTGGTGGGGTCAAGATATTTAGACGGTTCCGGTTTTTATCATACTTCCGGTATAAAAAAGCTCGCTATTTTTATGTTTCGCAGAATTATTAAGCGGGTGACCGGACAAAGAATCACGGATCCGACTTCCGGATTGCAGGGATTTTCCTTTCCTGCATTTTTGTACTATTCAAAATACGGAAATTTTGATGACAGATATCCAGATGCCAATATGATTATGCAGATGATTCTGTTAAAATTTAAAGTGAAAGAAATACCTGCGGATATGCACGAGCGGGAATATGGCAAAAGCATGCATAACGGTTTGATGCCTTTTGTGTATATGTGTTGGTTGTTTTTATCTATGCTAGGCATTTATGTTCGAATTAAAGTGCTTAAGATTGATGAAGGAATAGGGGAGAAAAATGTTGTTTGGGAGACGAAGAGAGAAAACTACACGACAGAGATTTAAAGAATCCAAATATCCGGTGATAAATCCCGGCATGGGGTGGTATCGCCCCTATCTTTTCCACCTTGAGGATGAGGTGGACGAGTCGTTACTTTCTTCTGTTATTGTTGATGCAGAACGACTTTGTCTGTTAGAAGTGGATTTATCCTTTTATAGCAATCGGGAGATTTCCCATGAAGGTATTTTCCATCTAGAACAGATTTTGGATTTTTTCCATGGAAATAAAAAAGATATGATTCTTCGCTTCGCCTATGATTTTGAGGGGAAAGCCTTTGAAAAAGAACCATTATCCTTAAAACAGATTCTTTCTCATATGAATCAGGTTTCCCAGGTGGTGAAGCCCTACGGGAGAGAAATCCTTTTGTACCAGGGACTTTTTGTGGGAAGCTGGGGAGAGATGCACTCTTCCAGATATGTAACGGATTTAAGTATATTAAAGCTTTACGATGAATTTCGAAGCCTCTTTGGAAAAGAGGTGTTTTTGGCTCTTCGTACCATCAAGCAGTTGGCTTTGGTGGAGGATGCCAGAGGAAAAGATGAAAAGCTTTGTCTTTTTGATGATGCTATTTATGGTTCTGATACGGATATGTCCACCTTCTCACAGGGACGAAAAGAGGAGGAGATGGATATGTTTTTGTCCAACCGTCATTGTCCCATGGGTGGGGAAGTTCTTTTTGGAGATGGACGGATTTTGGAAGATATGGACCGTTATCATTTGTCCTATTTGAATTCCCAGTACGATCAAAATGCTTTGAAACAGTGGGAAGAAGCAGGGGTGTTGGATGAGGTGATGCGCCGGTTGGGCTATCGCTTTTTGATTACGGACATTAATGCGTCTGCTTCAGGGAAACATACCTATTTGAAAGTTTCTATTTTGAACTTAGGCGCCGGTGTGTGTCCCTATGATTTGACCATGGAAATAACCATGAACGATAAGGTGTATAAATGCTCCTTTGACGGCAGCAGTATTTTACCTACCAAAGCAGATGAAATTGTCATTGATTTGGGAAGAGATATATCCGGCTTAAAGAATTCTACGTTGGCATTGTATCGAAGCTTTGATAAGATGCCCATCCATTTTTCCAACAGCGGATTACGAAAAGAGGATAAAATACCATTTGCAAAATTATGGGAAGTGAAATGACAGAAAATACCGGGGAAAAACAATTCAAAAAGAAAAAAAGAAGAACAGCCTTTGGATGTCTTGTGCTCCTTGGGCTTTCTTTCGGTATCTTTTTTGGATTGATTTATCCTAAAATGCGAAAGATTATCTATGTGCCCAGTGAAATGTCAGAGTCCAATTCCTTTGTAAGAAATCCTTACTGCGGCTGGTATGAAATTTTTGGTTACACCTTGTTAAAAAATGGGGACACCAAGGCAAAAAGCGATGTGTATCAATTGGACGGACAGTGCTCTTTGGTACTTTTGGAAATCAACCTTTCCCAGTTTGCTAACGAGGAAATCTCTCCGGAGGCCTTGGAGGAATTGGATGGAATCTTTGCTACCTGGAGCAAACGGGATGTACAAATGATTGTCCGGTTTTTATATGATTTTTCCGGAGAGGCAAAGGAAACAGAGCCGAAAAATATGGAGCAGGTTTGCACCCACATGAAGCAGGTGATTCCTTACATGAATGACTACAAGAATTCCATTTATATCTGTCAGGGATTGTTTGTAGGGGATTGGGGAGAAATGCATTCTTCTGCCTTTTCTAACCGCACGGATTTTGTAACGTTATTTGGAGTGCTGAGTCACGATTTGGATTCTTCTGTTTTTATGGCAGTTCGGACTCCGGAAATCTGGCGACAACTTACTACATCTCTTTCTCCGTTAGGAAAGGATGAAGCTTATTTAAGCAGTGCAAAAAGCCGCCTATCCCTTTTTAATGACGGCATGCTAGGCTCTGTTACAGATATGGGAACTTATGATGAAAATGCTTCCTTTGCCCAGATTACAAACTACACTGGAAAGGGAAATCGTCAGGAGGAAATTTCCTTCCAAAACCAGCTTTGTTTATATGTTCCCAATGGTGGGGAAGTTATTTTGGATAACGAGTATAATGACATAGAAAATGCGGTGTCCGCCTTAGGGGAAATGCGAGTGTCTTATTTGAATATGGACTATGATCCGGAGGTTTTGGACAAGTGGAATAAATCCCAGTACAACGGGGAAAACGGATTGAACTATATTGGAAGGCATTTGGGTTACCGCTATGTATTTACCGGTTCTGATTTTTCTGGCTTGAGCTTCCCCGGACAAAAGGCAACGTATGACATTACCGTAGAAAACACCGGATTTGCGCCGGCCTATAAACGGTTTGCGTCCTACCTAACCTTTGTGCGAACCAATACCAAGGAGACGACACAGATTTCCATGGATGGAGACAATCGCAGTTGGGCTCCGGGAGAAGAGGTACATCTTTCGGGAGAATTGGATTTTTCTGATTTGGAAAACGGATATTATGAAGTTTATTATGCTATGAAAGACAGCGTTACAGGAGAGGATATCGTCTTTGCCAACAACGCTGAAGCAACAGAATACGGTTACTGTCTGGGACAAATGACAGTAACACAAAGGTAACAACATGGAACAACAAAAAAGCAGAACTGAATATTCCGCAAAGAACACTACCGTAGCGGTAGTGTCTCGTTTTGCTGCCATGGTTATGGGGTTTTTACTTCGTATTGTTTTTACCCATACCCTAAGTGAAGAGTACGTTGGTGTAGATGGGCTTTTTACGGACATTATCAATATTTTGTCTTTGACAGAGCTGGGAGTGGGAGGCGCCATTACCTATGCTTTGTACGGACCGATTCAAAGAAAAGATATAGAGACACAAAAGTCTTTGATGAGGTATTTTAAAAAATTCTATCATGTGGTGGCGTTGATTGTCTTAGGATTGGGTCTGGCGTTGATTCCCTTTTTTGATGTGTTGATGAAAGAGCAGCCCAATGTGGAGCATTTACTTCTTATTTATTTGCTGTATTTGTGTAACAGCGTCTTTAGTTATTTATTGATTTACAAAAAGACCCTTTTGGACGCCCATCAGCTTTCCTATATTGGGATTTTATATAAAACTGTGGGGTGGATGGTGAAAGATGTGGCACAGATTTTGGTGCTTCTTTATACCAAAAACTTTGTGCTTTATGTGGCATTGCTTTTGCTTTCCACATTGATTACCAACGTTTTGGTTTCCAGGCAGGCGGATGCCCACTATCCCTACTTAAAAGAAAAAGAGGTGCGCCCTTTGCCAAAGGAACAAAGGGATGAGATTCGAAAGAATATCAAAGCTATGCTGATGCACAAAATCGGAAATGTGGTGGTCAGCAACACGGACAATCTACTCCTTTCTGCCTTTGTGGGAATCGTAGCGGTAGGAAAGTATTCCAACTATTACATGATTATTGGTTCTTTAAAAGACGTGATCCAACAGGTGTATCAGGGAATACTGGCCAGCGTTGGAAACCTGGGTGTCTCCGAGGAAAAGGAGCATATTCACAAGGTGTTTTTGGGAACCTTTTTTATCTGCCAGTGGCTGAGTGTACTGACATCCATTGGTATTTATGAAATCATCGATCCTTTTGTGGCTCTTTGTTTTGGAAAGCAATATGTCTTTGATTCTTTGACGGTGGTGATGCTTTCTGTGTGCTTTTTTGTTTCCGGTATGCGAAACGCTACTTTGGTATTTCGGGATTCTTTGGGATTGTTTTATTATGATCGCTACAAGGCGGTGGCAGAGGCAATTTGCAATTTGGTATTCTCTTTGATCTTTGTGCATTTCTTGGGGACGGCAGGAGTATTCTTGGGAACCATTGTATCTACCCTTCTTACATCCAGTTGGGTGGAACCCTATATTTTGTATAAGTATCGTTTGAAAGCTCCCGTCAAAGAATATTTTGGAAAATTTGTGCTTTATACACTGGTTGGTGTAGTCTGCTTTTTGTTTACCCATTTACTATGTAGAATGATGGAGGGATATTCTATAGGGGTTATTTTGTATCGTTTTATGGTATGCATGTTTGTGCCAAATGTCCTTATGGTTTTGGTTTATTTTCGAAAAAGTGAGTTCCGATACGTTGTGGAAAAGGGGCTTGTAATTAGCAGGAAATATTGGAGAAAAAAGAATTGAGTTTGACAAAAAATGAAACACTTTTTTTAAACTGCATAAGAGAGGGATTAAAAGACCGGCCCCAAGTGGTGGAGGAGCTGCGTCATTTAGATAGGGATGGGGCGTCCTATTTGTTTGAAGAGGGAAAGCGTCAGTCCCTGCTTCCGGTTTTATACGAAGGCATCCAAGGCAGTGTTTCCGAAGAAACAAAAGAAATCCTATACATGATATCCCAGTATGAACGGCCGAGAACCTTGGGAATGTATCATCTTTATGCCGAAATGAATCGTGCAGTAGAGGCTTTAAAGACGGCCGGCTTTTGTGTATGTGTGTTAAAGGGCCCTACCGTAGGTGCTTTTTATCCTATGGTGGAGTATCGAAAGTCCGGCGATATTGATTTGTGGCTAAAGGATGTAAAGGCTTTTGATGAAAGATTTGAAAAAGCGGCAGCAGTGTTAAATCAGCTGGGATATCAAAAAGATGAGAAGATGGACAGCCGCTATCATATAGGATTTTGTAATTCTAAAGGACTGGAGATAGAGCTTCACATTGCCCTAACCGGTGAGTTTTCCAACAGACACTTAAACAGTGTGATGAAAGACTATACGGAATCACTGCGGGGGAAGGATTTTGCTACAGTAAAAGTGCTCAGTTATGAGTATCCTACCTTAGCCGGAGAGGATTTGATTTTTTACAATCTTTTGCATATGCTTCAGCATTTTACCACCAAGGGATTTGGATGGAAGTTTATCTGTGACTGGAGTATGATGTTTCAAAAGAAACGCAGTTCCACGGAAGAAGTTGCCTTGTTTCATTTGCTGGAAGACTCTCATTTGTTGGATTTTGCAGAAGCGGTTTCTCTTTTGGCAGTAGATTTCTTGGGGCTGGAAAAGGAAAATGTAGCCTTTTTGATTTCCGGCGAAATTACAGAAGATGTGGTTTTGAATCTGGCAAAAGAGCTGTTTGTAGCAGGAGAGCTGGGACTAAATAATAAAAATCGTATGCTTCGACCGGAGCGGGCCCATGTATTTGCACTGTTCAAACTGTTTCATCTTCAAATGAAAAAGAATTATCCTAAAGCTTCCAAAGTGTTTTTGTTTTGGATTGTGCTTTGGCCAGCAACATTGATTCGATTTATAAAAAACAATCACACCATTCGAAAGGTGTCTACAAAAGAGGTGTTACAGGAAGCGTTGAATCGAGGAAAGACTACGGAAAGTCTTCACTTGTATCGAAGATAGTGACGTGATTTTTTAGTGGTTTATTTGTAAATAGATTATGATTGAAAAGAATTCGAAGGAAAAGATCGATATTTTAAAACTTTTAGAAGAGGGAAAAACAATTCAGATTATGCCGAGAGGATACAGCATGCATCCCCTTTTGGTTCCGGGTAGGGACAGTGCTATTTTGCGCCCTGTAAGAGATGAAGATGTTCGTCGTGGACAGGTGCTTTTGTTCCGTGGCAAGGGAGAGCTTTTGACCTTGCATCGGGTTTGGAAGGTAACAAAGAAAGGTGTATACTTCGTGGGAGATAATCAGGTTCGGATCGAAGGCCCTATTCCGAGAGAAAAAATTTATGCCACTATGTGTGGCTATGTCCGAAAGGGCAAAGAACATGACACAAAAGAATTTTTCTATACATGTATTACCGGGATTTGGCTTTTTCTTCGACCGGTACGGTTTTGGATTTCTAAACCAATTGCGAAACTAAGGGGACATATATGAATTTCAAATTAGAGAAAAACTTCACATCTGAACTAATAGAGGGGGAGACCTATATTTTACCCTATGGCCAAAACATTGCCATGCACAAAAAGGGCGTGAGACTGAATCCCACCGGAGAGTTTTTGTGGAGTCTCATGGAAAAAACAGAAGATTATTTTGAAATATTGCAGTCTTTTTACCGGCATTATGATGCGGCGGATGGAAACGAGCGTCAGATGTTAAAAAAGGACTTTGACGAGTTTTTAAATATCTTAAAGGCTCACGGTATTATAAGGGATTTAGATGAGGAACAGTCTACGTTTTCCGAAGAAAACACCTTGTTTTCCATTGGGGGAATTGGTATATCCTGTTTTATTCCCAAAGAGTATATTCATGAGAACCTTTTGGATTTTCAGTGCGAAGAAAATGAACGGCACAGTATTTCTGTTTATTTAAAATCTTTTCAGAATGAGCAGCTTTTAGATGGAGAAGTATTGGTTCGTACAGATGAACTGATTATTATAAAAAAAGATAATCTTTTGGTATTTGATTATAAGACGAATCAAATCGTAAAAGAGCTTTCCTTTGATATCCTGACCAAAAAGGTGGATATTCGTATTTTGTCAAAGAAAGACATGGACACTGCAAAAGAGGAGATTTTCTTTGCTATTCGAAATGCGTTTTTATACTATGCAGCAAAGCATCATCGCTTCGCTGTGCATTCAGCGTCTTTGGTGTATCAGGATAAGGTGTGGCTGTTTTCCGGCCGCTCCGGAGTAGGAAAATCTACACATACAAACCTTTGGAAAGAGATGTATAAGGTCTCTGATTTTAACGGAGATTTAAACCTGGTAGGGGTAGAAGAGGGACGTGCTTATGTCTACGGTTTGCCCTGGTGTGGTACCTCTGGTATTTACAGTACAGGGAAAAAGCCCCTTGGTGGAATTGTATTTTTGTCTCAGGGAGAAAAAGATGAATTGTTGCCTATGAGCAAAAGTGAAAAGCCCTTATATTTGATGCAACGGATGATTTCTCCGGCTTGGACCAAAGAACAGTTGGAAAGAAATTTAGATGCGTCCAGACATTTGGTGGATGCAGGTATTGGAGTATGGAAATTGAGCTGCACGAAAAACAAAAGTGCAGCTGAATATATGAAAAAGGAACTGGATCAGTGGAATTCATAAAGAAGTTTATTAACAAGTGGATAGATGGGAGCATTGACAAGGTAATTTCCGAAATCAAGTGGATTTATTTGTATGCAAAAAAGTACTGGATGGCTATGATTTTCTATACAGCAATCGGCCTGGTTGGTACTTTGGTTTCCTTTGGAACTTCCCTTGTGTCCAAGGATTTGATTGATATTATTACCGGTCATCAGGCAGGAGAAGTGGTAAAGTATTTTGCTATGACCATAGGTCTTGCAGTGGGAGGCATGGCATTTTCTCAGTTGTCCGGCTATTTAAATATGATCATCTCTTTAAAAGTTGACAATGAAATCCGGGGAGAAATCTTTGAAAAGATTTTGGTCACAGACTGGGAAAGCATCACAGAGTATCACAGTGGAGATCTTTTAACCAGATGGAGTTCTGACACCTCAAATATCTCTTCCGGGGTTTTAAACTATATTCCAAATGCGATTATTTATTTCTTTAAGTTTTTTGGCTCTTTGGCCATAGTTTTATATTATGATCCTACCTTTGCTATCTTTGCACTTTTAGGAACGCCGGTTAGTTTGATTATGTCCCGCACCCTTATGAAGCGCATGCGAAATAACAATGACCGATCTGCGAAAATGAATGCCAAGATGAGTGGCTTTAACCAGGAGACTTTTGTAAATATCCAAACCATTAAGGCCTTTGATCTTGTGGAGTTGTACGGACGATACTTAAAACAACTTCAGCAGGATTATTTGGATATGAAAATTGATTTCCAGAAGCTTTCCATTAAGACTTCTGTTCTAATGTCACTGGTGGGAATGGTAGTTTCTTACAGCTGTTATGGTTGGGGAATCTATCGTGTGTTTAGCGGAGCTATCTCCTACGGTACCATGACGCTGTTTATCAGTATGTCCGGAAATCTTACCGGTGCACTAAATTCATTGGTTTCCCTTGTGCCCGGAGCCATATCTTTAACCACATCAGCCAGACGACTAATGGATATTGTGGAAATGCCCCAGGAGGATTATTCCAAGAGGGCAGAAGCGGATGCTTATGAAAAAGCCCACAGAGCGGAAGGAATCAGCGTGGAATTGAAAGATGTGGATTATACCTATCACACCGGAACAGAGGTGTTTCGGGGAGCATCTTTTGAAGCTCATCCCCATGAAATCGTTGCTTTGGTAGGACCATCCGGGGAAGGAAAGACCACTCTTTTAAGACTTCTTTTGGCACTGTTAAAGCCAAAGGCCGGGAAAGAGTATCTCTATGGTGGAAGTCGAAGAGCTTCTGGGGATGAGGGGATTGAACTGGCACCCTTTTCCAGACAGTTCTTTGCTTACGTTCCCCAGGGAAACACCATGTTTTCCGGAACTATTGCGGAGAACCTTCGCAAGGTAAAAGAAGACGCCTCTGATGAAGAACTAAAGACTGCCTTGGAAATGGCCTGCGCCTGGGAGTTTGTTGAAAAGCTTCCTCATGGTATGGAAACGAAACTTCATGAAAGAGGAGGGGGCTTATCAGAGGGACAAAACCAAAGACTGTCTATTGCCAGAGCGATTCTTCGAAAAGCACCCATATTGCTTTTGGATGAAGCTACTTCTGCATTGGACGTGGAGACGGAAAGAAGAGTGCTAAAGAATATTATGGCAGATACCTATCCCAGAACCTGCATTGTGACCACTCATCGTCCCACAGTCCTTACGATGTGTAACAGAGTCTATGGAATTCGGGATATGAAGTGTCAAGTGCTGACGGAAGAAGAAATCCGCCAGAGAATCGAAGAATTCTAGCATCTAAAAAGACGGAGGTGAAAACCTCCGTCTTTGCGTTTGAATATTAGTATTGTTTTGCTCTGTCTTCTATCCAGACATTTGTAATAGCAAGTCCCGGATCAGATTCTACTATAAGATCGCCAAATCCAATGTTGTCGGTGTGGTTGTTCCAATAAGTCAAGCCAATTGCAAGACTAGTAGTGCCATCACCACTTTCCAAATTAGCACCATTACCGTTGCAACTTTTGTAAACAACAGCCTGGTTAAATGTAATGTGTAAGCACTGATTGTTGGCAGAGTTGTGATCCGTAGCATGTTTGGCATCAACTTGGATTCGATAATCACCGCGTCCGGTTTCCGGAGACTGGTGGATGTTAGCAGTAGTGGTATAGCAATCACCGGATGCTGCATAAACACCTTCGGCAAGCTCATGATTTGTAAGGACGATCGGTCTCTCATAATTTCTCATAACATTTCTCCTGTTTCCTTATTGTGAATACCTTCGGTGTGTAAATACACTCCTAGCATAGAATAACGCTAGTTATTTTTTGCGTCAAGGTAAAATACCCAAATAATTCTATCTGTGTATGAAACTTATACAATTTTTGCTATAATGGTTTTGTTTTTTGAATTCGATAGAATGAAATTTAGAAATAAAGATAAGAACGAGGAGATATTTTATGAACTTTGATATTATGAAAATTTTTGATGTGATTATTCTGGCTTTGGGCGTTTATATTGCTTTTTGTGCTACTCGTTTAAAAAGCAATAATGTGCCGGCTACATTAATTCCGCCGGAACTTCTGAAAAAGTGTAGAAATGTGGAAGGGCTTTGCACAAGACTGTTTGGCCCAACCTGTTTATTTGCCTTTGTATCACTTTTGTACGGAGTTTACAGTTCTATATTTGATTTCCAGCTGGTAACAGTAACATCTCAAGTGAATTCCATTATTAATGTTGCGCTTATTCTTTTGTTTATTGTAGGATGGGTTTATTTTTCCTATGTGCTTAGAAAAGCTACAGAAGAATTCTGCGGATAATTAGATTTTGAGTTATCCCTTAAATTATGGTAAAATCAATGATTGTATTGTGAATATGCCCATGTGTGGCTTTACAATATAGGAAAAAGGAAAAGATGAAAAATATTTAAGGAGGTGGCTGACATGCCAGGTGTATCTTTTAATAAAATCACCCCCGAAATTGAGAAACTAGCCGGCTACACAAAAGAAGCATCAAAGATTGATCCTAATCTTTACACAGAATTTGACGTTAAACGCGGTCTTCGTGATTTAAACGGAAAAGGTGTGCTGGTAGGAATTACAAACATTTCAGAAATCAACTCCATGAGAGAAGTAGACGGAAAGCGCGTTCCCATTGACGGCGAGCTTTATTACCGTGGCTACAATGTTCAGGATATCGTTAAAAAACAGGCACCCGGATTTCACTTTGGTTTCGAAGAAATCACTTACCTGTTGTTATTTGGAAAACTTCCTTCACAGGAAGAACTTAATTCTTTCTGCAAGATGCTTGCAGGATATCGTACACTTCCCAAAAACTTTGTAAGAGATACGATTATGAAGCGATCTTCCAAAGATATGATGAATACATTGGCACGAAGCGTTTTATCCCTTTATGCCTATGATGAGAATCCCGATGACACTTCAGAAGAAAACGTGTTGCGTCAGTGCTTGCAGCTGATTGCCATGTTTCCTCTTTTATCAGTATATGGATATCAGTCCTACCGTTACTATTCAAAACAGGATTCTTTGATTATTCACAGACCTAGGGCGGACTATTCCACAGCAGAAAACATTTTACATTGCTTAAGAGACGATTCAAAGTTCACTCCATTGGAAGCAAAACTTTTGGATGTAGCACTGATTTTGCATGCTGAACACGGTGGTGGTAACAACTCTACATTTACCACACATTTGGTTTCCTCTTCCGGAACTGATACCTATTCCGCTATAGCCGCAGCCCTTGGTTCTTTAAAGGGACCTAGACATGGTGGTGCCAATATTAAAGTGGTAAATATGTTTGCCGACATGAAGAAAAAGGTAAAGGACTGGGAATCTGAGGAAGAAGTAGCTGCTTATTTGAAGGCACTTTTGAACAAGGAAGCATTTGACAATGCCGGATTGATTTATGGTATGGGACATGCGGTTTATTCCATTTCCGATCCCCGAGCAGTTACCTTCCGTAAGTTCGTTGAGGATTTGGCTGTAGAAAAAGGATTTGAAAAAGAGTTTGCACTTTATGCTTTGGTAGAAAAGTTGGCACCTCAAATCATTGCTGAGGAGCGAAAGATGTACAAAGGTGTTTCTCCCAACGTGGATTTCTACTCAGGATTTGTTTATCAAATGTTGGGACTTCCCAAAGAGCTTTATACACCTATTTTTGCGATTGCCAGAATCTCAGGATGGTCTGCTCATCGTATGGAAGAAATTTGTGGTCATAATAAAATCATGCGTCCCGCTTATATGATGCAGGGAACCCATATGGACTACAAGCCCATCACAGAGAGATAATCTTTGTTTAAAACAAAATAGGAATGAAAAAAGTCACATGATTTGATTCAAAACCGATAGGGCGTACAATCAAACCTATGTGACTTTTTTATGCTATAATATTTCCAATTTGAAACGTTAGGGGAAATGGAACATGGACAATGAAAAAATAGATATTGTAGTTTTGTGGGTGGATGGAAATGACCCTGACTGGAAGGCACAAAAAGAAAAATACGAAGCTTTGGAAACTGGGAAAAAACACGACACCTCTGCAGATACCCGGGCACAGCGCTATCGGGATTTTGGCCTGATGCCATACTGGTTTCGAGGAATAGAGCAAAACCTGTCCTGGATTCACAAGGTATATTTTGTGACATGGGGACATATACCGCAGTGGCTCAATACTTCGCACGAAAAACTCCAAGTCGTCAGACATGATGAAATAGTGCCAAAGGAATATCTTCCCCTTTTTAATTCCAATGCCATTGAAATATTTGTGAAAAACATTCCGAATCTGTCTGAGCAGTTCTTGTATTTCAATGATGACTGGTTTTTTATGCAAAAAGCCAATCCGAGTCGGTTTTACAAAAAGGGATTACCCAAGGATATGTTAGCGTTTCAGCCTACGGTAGCAAATGAATCCGATGACACCATGCCTTATATTGTGCTAAATAATGCCATGTCCCTGGCTCATCATTTCAAAAAGAGAGAAGAAGTAAAAAAGCAACCGGGAGCCTATTTTCATCTGGGCTATCCACCTCTTTATTTTTTCTATAATTTGCTGGAAATGGCATTTCCCAGATATACGGCTTTTTATACGGTACATGGTCCCTCCCCTATGCTAAAAAGTGTACACGAGGAAGTATGGGAAAAGGAAAGGGAAGCGCTAGAGCGCACTGCAAGTCACAGATTTCGTTCTAAGGAGGATGTGAGTCAGTGTCTGTTTCGAGAGTGGGCAAAACTTTCCGGAAGATTTGTTCCATATAATTCTCACAAAGATTTGGCATATTTTAATCTGGGAGAAAATGATGACAAGCTGTATGGTGTAATCGAAGGGAAAAAGAAGTTATTCCTTTGCATAAATGATTCCAATAAAGAGATTGATTTTGAAACCACTAAGCAACGATTGCAACAAGCTTTTGAAAAAGCATTTCCCAATCCTTCTTCTTTTGAGAAAAAGAAAGAGGAACAGTAGAAGAGCAAGCCTTTCAAAAAAGATAAATCCCTTCTTGGAGATTTTTGGAAAAAAAGGTATAATGTTTATTGTGGCAGAATTTTGATTTTTGTCATAGATACAGGAAAACAAGATTGACAAAAAAATGTCAAAGCATATAATATGTGTTGTAGATTTTGGTATCTATCCCTGACAGTAGTTGGGGCTAAAATATGAGATTATATAAAAGGAGATTACAAAATGGCAAATGTTGATTTAACCAAGTATGGCATTACCGGTGTAAAGGAAATTATTTACAATCCTTCATACGAAGATTTGTACAAAGATGAAGTTGATCCTTCATTGGAAGGCTATGAAAAGGGCCAGGAAAGTGAGCTTGGCGCAGTAAACGTTATGACTGGTGTTTACACAGGACGTTCACCTAAAGATAAATTCATCGTTATGGATGAAAATTCTAAGGACACTGTTTGGTGGACTTCAGAAGAATATCCTAACGACAACCACGTGGCTTCTCAGGAAGCTTGGGAAGCAGTAAAAGAAATCGCTAAGAAAGAGCTTTCTGATAAGAAGCTTTACGTAGTAGATGCTTTCTGTGGTGCAAACAAAGATACACGTATGGCTGTTCGTTTCATCATGGAGGTAGCTTGGCAGGCACATTTCGTACGTAACATGTTCATTCAGCCTACCGCTGAAGAAGAAGCTGCTTTCGAGCCTGACTTCGTAGTATACAATGCTTCAAAGGCAAAGGTTACAAACTACAAAGAATTAGGATTAAACTCTGAAACAGCAGTAGTATTCAACATCACTTCTCGTGAGCAGGTTATCATTAATACATGGTACGGCGGAGAAATGAAGAAGGGTATGTTCTCTATGATGAACTACTACTTACCTCTTAAGGGTATGGCTTCTATGCACTGCTCAGCAAATACTGATATGGACGGAAAGAACACAGCTATCTTCTTCGGACTTTCAGGAACAGGTAAGACTACTCTTTCTACAGATCCTAAGCGTTTACTTATCGGTGATGATGAGCACGGCTGGGATGACAACGGCGTATTCAACTTCGAAGGTGGATGCTACGCTAAGGTTATCAACCTTGATAAGGAATCTGAGCCCGACATCTACAATGCAATCCGTCGTGATGCACTTTTAGAGAACGTTACATTGGATGACAAGGGTGTTATTGACTTCGCAGATAAGTCAGTTACAGAAAACACTCGTGTTTCTTATCCTATCAACCATATTGAAAACATCGTTCAGAAGGTGAACGGAATTTCTGCAGGTCCTGAAGCTAAGAATGTTATCTTCTTGTCAGCAGATGCATTCGGAGTACTTCCTCCTGTATCTATCCTTACACCTGAACAGACAAAGTACTACTTCTTATCAGGATTTACCGCAAAGCTTGCTGGTACTGAAAGAGGAATTACTGAGCCTACACCTACATTCTCTGCTTGTTTCGGACAGGCTTTCTTAGAGCTTCATCCTACAAAGTACGCTGAAGAATTGGTTAAGAAGATGGAAAAATCCGGAGCTAAGGCTTACCTTGTTAACACCGGATGGAACGGAACCGGAAAGAGAATTTCCATCAAAGATACCCGTGGTATCATCGATGGTATCTTAAACGGAGATATCTTAAAGAGCGAAACTAAGACAATTCCTTACTTCAACTTCGAAGTACCTACTTCTTTAACAGGAGTTGATACAAACATCTTAGATCCTCGTGATACATATGCTAACGCTTCCGAATGGGAAGAAAAAGCAAAGGATTTGGCAGCTCGTTTCCAGAAGAACTTCAAGAAGTACGAAGGAAATGATGCAGGTAAGGCACTTGTTCCTGCTGGTCCTCAGTTATAAGATTTATTCTTTTATAAAATTTCAAACGAGAAGCCTGCTTAGGCTTCTCGTTTTTTAAAAAGAGGGGATAACATGGTTTCAATTATCATTTGTGCGGTGAAACTAAACGAATACTTTAAAGAATGCATCCACTCCTGTGTCACTCAGACCTATGAGGATACGGAGATTCTTTTGATTACAGAAAAGGATACGGAGGACTTTTTGCTTTGCAAGGAAATGGAGCGGAAAGATTCTAGAATCCGTGTGGTTGCAAAAGAAAAACATAACGTTGGAAAAGGTAGAAACTATGGACTTTCAGAGGCAAAGGGAGATTATATTTGCTTTGTGGATGCTGATGACACCTTTTACAATGAGACCTCTTTGGAACGTATGGTGCGTAGCCTTTCCGTGGAAAATGGAGATGTTTTGGTTTCCAATTACGTTCGAAAAGTGGAAGATGAATTGATTCCCGTTATGAATCACGGATTTAGTGAACAGACAGATGTATTGTCCGAAGATTTCCGGTTTACAGGGTTTTTCTCCCGTGCCCATTTGAGTTTCGTTTGGGCAAAGCTCTATCGTAAAGAGTTTTTGGATGATAATGAAATTCGATTCCCGGAAACCACCAATGGAGAAGACCGTGCGTTTAATATGTGTGTTTACGGTGCCAGACCGGATTACGTATTCTCCGATCAGGTGACTTATATTTACCGCAACAATTTGGATTCCATTACCCATAGCTATCATGAAAAGTTTAAAGAAATCTGGGAAGAAAATGCAGTGTTTTATGACCGTTATATGGAAAAACTGCAACCGAAGTATTCCTTCGAGGACTTGCCGGCATTTGTCATGATGTTTTCTTTGATTTTCCATGTGCGACAGGAATACGAAAGAAAGAATTCTAAAAAGAATATTTTGGAAGTGGTGGAAGCCTACACCACAGATGATTATGTAAATAAGAAAATGAATTATTTAGTGGAACATAAGATTTGCAATCAGATTTCCGATTTGGGGTATCGAACCGGAACGGATAATCTTTCTAAATGGATTGTAAAGAAGAGAAATGATTCCATTATTTTCGGGTTGGAAAAAATCTTTGATTTATCCATTGATAAGAAGCATTCTCCCGAAACTGCAAATTCATAAAGAGGAGTAGTAATACTCCTCTTTTTTATGGTAAAATTACGGGGAAAACGCTTACAATAGCATACTGCGAGAAGAGGAGCGATGACATGAGCTTGCTGATTAAAGGTGGAAGGGTATTAAATCCTGCCACAAATACAGATGATGTCTTGGATGTGTTGATTGACACCGAGACAAAGAAAATTGTAAAAATGGAAAAAGATATCACGGAGGAAAATGCGAGAATCCTTGATGCAACAGATAAGTTTGTATTTCCCGGATTCATTGATTTGCATGTGCATTTCAGAGATCCGGGACAGACCCATAAAGGGGATATCTCCACGGAATCCCATGCGGCAGCAAAAGGTGGATTTACAACAGTTTGCACCATGCCAAACACAACGCCCGTGATTGATAATAAAGAACAGTACATTTATGTGCGGGATAAGGCAAGAGGCATTGGCCTTTGTAATGTCCTGCAGGTTGGTGCCATCACCAAAGGTATGGAAGGAAAAGAACTTTCCGATATTTACGGCATGGCGGACGAAGGCATGATATCCATTTCCGAGGATGGAAAGAGTGTTATGGATTCCGGACTTTTGCGGGATGCCATGAAGATTGCAAAAGAGAAAAACTTGTCAGTGCTTTCACACTGTGAGGATATTAATTTGGTACAGGGCGGCGTTATGAATGCCGGTAAAAAAGCCCGGGAGTTTGGTGTCAATGGCATAACCAATGCAGTGGAGAATGTCATTGAAGCTAGAGATATAATGCTTGCGGAGGAGACCGGAGCAAAACTTCATCTTTGCCATTGCTCTACAAAGGAGTCAGTGGAGATGATTCGGGAAGCCAAAAAACGCGGCATTCGTGTGTCCGGTGAAGTGTGCCCTCATCATTTTGCTCTTTGTGAAGATGATATTCCATCCAAAGAAGATGCAAACTTTAAAATGAATCCCCCTCTTCGGAGTAAAGAAGATGTGGAAGCATTAAAGAAAGGTTTGAAAGAAGGTGTGTTGGAAGTGATTTCCACAGACCATGCACCCCATAGTGCAGAAGAAAAATCCAAAGATTTTACCAAAGCGCCCTTTGGTATTGTGGGATTGGAGACAGCAGCTTCTTTAACCTACAGCGAGTTGGTTTTGGGAGGATATTTAACTCCCATGCAAATGGCAGAAAAGATGAGTTACAATCCTGCCAAAGTAATTGGAATTGATAAAGGTGATATTTCCGTTGGAAAGATTGCAGATTTGGTAATTTTCGATTCGGACAAAGAATACGAAGTAACAGAAAAAGAATTTGCCGGTAAAAGCAAAAATTCTCCTTTTATTGGATGGACCTTAACGGGAAAGGTTTGTGCCACCGTTATGGGAGGAAAGATTACCTATGAGCTTCGGGAAAAAGAAGAAGCAAAGGGAATCAAAAAGGTGATTCAAAATATCGTAGATAAATTCAGTAAATCATAGAAAGAGGTAGAACATGATTCAGAAACTAATTACAAACATCAAAAAGACAAATGCGCCCATCGTAGTGGGATTGGATCCCATGCTTTCCTATATCCCGAAGTGGGTATTGAACAATTGCTACGGTGAGTTTGGTTTAAATACAAAGGGAGCTGCAGAAGCGGTATGGAGATACAATAAAGCCATTATTGATGCGACTTATGATTTAATTCCTGCAGTAAAACCCCAGATTGCCATGTACGAACAGTTTGGCATTGATGGATTGATTGCTTACAAAAAAACTGTAGATTACTGTCATGAAAAAGGTTTGATGGTAATCGGTGATGTAAAGCGTGGTGACATCGGTTCTACATCTGCAGCTTATGCTACCGCTCATCTTGGAGCAGTAGAAATCGGCGGAGAAAAATATGCAGGATTTGACGAAGATTTTGCTACTGTAAATCCTTACCTTGGAACAGACGGTATCAAACCTTTTGTAGATGTTTGTCAGGAATTTGATAAGGGTATCTTTGTTTTGGTAAAGACTTCCAATCCTTCTTCAGGAGAATTCCAGGATCAGGTGCTTTCTTCTACTGGAAAACCCTTGTATGAATATGTAGGTCAGATGGTGGAAAAATGGGGCGAGCCTACCATGGAAGGTGACTACACCAATGTTGGTGCTGTTGTAGGTGCGACCTATCCTGAAATGGGAAAAGTACTTCGTGAGATTATGCCTCATACTTACATCCTTGTTCCGGGATATGGTGCTCAGGGTGGAACAGGAGCAGATTTGGTTCCTTTCTTTAATAAAGACGGTTTAGGTGCCATTGTAAACTCTTCCCGTGGAATTATTGCAGCCTACAAAAAAGAAGAGTATGCAAAATTTGGTGAGAAGAATTTTGCGGACGCTTCTCGTCAGGCAGCATTGGATATGATTCAGGATATTACACAGTATTTATAATTGTAGCGGCATTTAGTTCAGGTAGTATTGAGAGGAAATTTGGGTGAAATAATATGGGAATAGTAGTTAACTGCCTGCTTTTTATATTTGGCACTGTTGCGGCGGTAATGGGAATCAGTTTCTATTTGCGTAACATCAAATATGAAAAGGAAACCAGTTTGATTCTATTAATGTACGGTTTGTCTTCCGCGCTTTGGTGCGGTTGCTACGGTATCATAGGTCTTGTGTGGCAATTGGAGTGGTGCCCCTATATTCGTATGGTGGGTATTTTTGCCGTGGATGCCTTTATCATGACAGAGGTCTTTATGGCCTGTAAATTGGTAAATCCTTCAAAAAGATGGAATCTGATTATCAAAGGCGGAATGTTTATCCTATCTTTCATTGATTGGGTTGTATATGCCGATAGAGGTGTGGATCTTTATGTTCGTATAGGGGCTTGGACTACATGGAACGCAAATCCGGATTATGAATGGAATCGAAACTATCATTCCTTTTATGTGGTAATTGCATCAGCTCTACTTTTGCTGATGGCGCTTATCTGGAGACACAGACGGGAACTGAAACGGGAAGGAAGATTCGTAAAGCTTTTATTTATTGCAAACTTTGCATTTTTATTTGGGTCATTCCCGGATACCTTTTTGCCTTTGACCGGACATCCGGCATTGTCTACCTCCGGTTTGGGAGCGGCGTTATGTACTATGGTAGTATGGTATGGAGCGGTTCAGCTGAACTATTTTGATATTCGTATGGGAAACATTGCTGAGAAATTTTTGGATTTCATCGATGCGGGAATCATCGTTTTGGATACGAATAAGCAGGTTTCCATTATCAATAAATACTGCCAAAAGATGCTAGAGGATGCTCAAATCGCCAACAACCGTGTGGTAGATCTGTTTGATTTAAATGGCTACGATTTAAAAGAGGCGTTTGAAAAAGCAGTTGATGAAGTTTATACCATACGTGTGTCGGATAAATCCCATACCCATTTTTATTCTGTTCGTTTAAATGCTTTAAAGGACGATTTCCATACGCCCTTCTGTTTTCTTTGCATTTTTACAGATGTAACAGAAGAGATGAAGATGATTGACCGCTTGGAAGTGGCATCAAAAGCCAAAACGGATTTCTTGGCTCAGATGTCTCACGAGATTCGTACCCCTATTAATACAGTTTTGGGAATGAACGAAATGATTCTTCGTTCCAATGCGGATGAGCAGGTATTGGAATACGCCTCCGGTATTGATTCTGCAGGTCGGATTCTTTTGTCTTTGATTAACAGTATTTTGGATTTTTCAAAAATCGAAGACGGTCATATGGAAATTATTCCCGTGAAATATGACATGGCATCTCTTTTGACAAATTTGGTGAACTCTATTTCTCAGCAAGCACAAAAAAAGGAATTGCAGTTTGAATTGGATGTGGATTCTGACATCCCCTGTATGCTTTACGGAGATGATGTCCGTTTGGCACAGATTATCATGAACCTTTTGAGCAATGCGGTGAAGTACACCAAAGAAGGTAAGGTGAAGCTGACCTTGAAATACTTGGAAGAGCGAAAGAACCAGGCTGGTATTTATGTGGCGGTGGAAGACACCGGTATAGGTATCAAACAAGAGGATATCAAACGACTGGCGGTTTCCTTTGAACGCTTGGACGAGGTTCGAAATCACGATATTGAGGGAACGGGACTGGGAATTTCCATTGTGACAAAGCTTCTTTCCATGATGAACAGTAAGCTTGAGGTGGAAAGTGAATACGGAAAAGGTTCTTGCTTCTCCTTCATCATCTACCAGCCTATTGTGGATGCAACCCCCATTGGAGATTACAACGAACGGTTGATTTTTAGCCAAAGATCACAGGCCCATGAGAATCTACCTCACGCTCCGGAAGCAAAGATTTTGGTGGTGGATGATAATACTATGAATCTGAAAGTGGCAAGCCAGTTGTTGTCACTCTTTGGTATTCAACCACGATTGGCTTCCTCTGGTTTAGAGGCATTGGAATGCCTGCGGGAAGAGAAATTTGATATTGTATTTATGGATCACATGATGCCGAAAATGGACGGTATAGAAACCCTTCACGAGGCAGAAAATCAACAGCTTCGAAAAGAAGAAACGGTCTTTGTGGTGCTGACTGCCAATGCTGTGGCGGGAGCCAGAGATCAGTATTTGAAAGAGGGATTTTCAGATTACTTGTCCAAGCCGATTGACCTTTTGAAATTATCCAAGTTACTGCAAAAGTATTTGAAAAAAGAATTGTTTGTGGAAGGACCAAAAGAAGAAGAGGCTCCAAAGCAGAAAGAGGAGTATCCTCCTATTGATGGGGTGGATTGGAATGTGGCCTATGCCAATATGCCTAACACTTCCATGCTTTTGGATTTGATGCATACCTTTTTTGAAAATTCCAAGCAAGATGCAGACGAATTGGATGATTACATGGAACAGGTTTTGGTAAAGCGGGAAGAGGAAGGCATAGAGTCATATCGCATTAAGGTGCATGCCATGAAAAACTCCTGTGCTACCCTTGGAGCGAAAGAAATATCCGAAGAGGCAAAGGCTTTGGAATATGCAGCAAGAGATGAGGATTTGCTGTTTATAGAGGGCCATCATGAGGACTTTGTTTCAAAGTATATTGCTTTGGGAGAAAGTATTCAAAAGGCGTTGTTCCCCAATGAACTTCCGGATCGAAAAGAAATGGACAATGACACCTTGCTTCGAAACCTGACGCTTTTGGAAACAGCTATGGATGAGTTTGATACCATTACCTTACAACAGATTTCCACTTTGTTGAGTCGTTATGATTTTGAAAATAGTGAGATTGAGGAGTTGATGGCAAAGATTCAAGATGGAATACGAGCTTTCGACCAGGAGTTGTTTTGGGATAGTTTAAATCATTTGAAAAAAATCTTAGAAAGAGGATAACACTGAATATGTCAAAAAAAGTATTTGAAGTAGCTTCGGTAGTGGCACAAGAACAGCTACAACCTGGAATTTTCGATTTACGCTTAAAAACTGAGGCGGCTCAATATGCCGTACCGGGTCAGTTTTTAAATCTATATCCGAAAAATGAAACAAAACGTTTGCCCAGACCCATTTCCATCTGTGGCATTGATAAGGAAAACAATGAATTACGTCTGGTGTACCGCGTAACCAAAGAGGGAAGCGGCACTCAGGAGTTTTCTTCCTATCAGCCGGGAGAAGAAATTAAGATTTTGGGACCTTTGGGAAATGGGTTCCCTTTAGATGAATTTGCGGGCAAAAAAGTAATTGTGATGGGTGGTGGAATCGGGATTCCGCCTATGCTTGGAATTGCCAGTGCTTTAAAAGGAAACTGCGTGGCAGTTATGGGCTACCGGGATAAAAATGCTTTTTTAACAGAAGATTTTCAGCAGGTAGGAGCGCAGCTGATTCTCACCTCTGATGACGGTAGTATCGGTGTTCGCGGAAATGTAATTGATGGAGCAAAAGAACATCAGTTGAAGGCAGATGTGATTTTTGCCTGTGGACCTACTCCTATGCTTCGTGGAATTAAAACCTATGCCAAAGAAGAAAATATGGAATGCTATATTTCTTTGGAAGAGCGTATGGCTTGCGGTATCGGAGCCTGCTTGGGATGTGTGTGTCAGTCAAAGGATGTGGACAATCATTCTAAGGTACATAACAAACGGGTATGTAAAGACGGCCCGGTATTTTTGGCAGAGGAGGTGGATTTGTAATGGCATCTTTAAAAGTAAATTTTGCGGGAGTGGAATTTCAAAATCCCATTACAACCGCATCCGGAACTTTCGGCAGTGGAATGGAGTATTCTGAATTTGTTGATTTAAATAAACTGGGTGCTGTTACCACAAAAGGCGTGGCAGATCATCCCTGGCCGGGAAATCCTACACCACGAGTAGCAGAGGTAAAAGGAGGCATGCTAAATGCCATCGGCCTTCAGAATCCGGGAATTGATACTTTTATCGAAAGAGATCTTCCTTTTTTACAGAAGTTTGATACAAAGGTTATCGTAAATGTCTGTGGTCATTCGGAGGATGAGTACTTAAATGTAGTGCGTCGTTTGGCAAAAGATGACGTAAAGGATATGGTGAATCTTTTGGAAATCAATATTTCCTGCCCCAATGTAAAAGAAGGGGGAATCTCCTTTGGAACCAATCCAAAGGGAGTGGAAGAGATTACAAAGGCCATTAAAAAAGAGGCTGTGCAGCCGGTAGTTATGAAGCTTAGTCCCAATGTGACTTCTATTACAGAGATTGCAAAGGCAGCAGAGGCTGGTGGAGCAGATGGCGTGTCTTTAATCAATACCATTACCGGTATGAAGATTGATATTGAACGCCAAAGCTTTGTTCTTGCAAATAAAACCGGAGGAATGAGTGGCCCTGGGGTTCATCCTGTGGCAGTTCGCATGGTGTATGAAGTTGCAAATGCGGTTTCCATTCCCATCATTGGTATGGGTGGCGTGGAAACAGCAGAAGATGCCATCGAAATGATGTTGGCCGGTGCCACCATGGTGTCTGTAGGTACAGCGAATTTCTACAATCCTTATGCAACTACTGAAGTGGTAGATGGGTTAGAAGCATACTTAAATAGAAAAAATATCAATGATGTAAAAAATATTATTGGAGCTGTAAGATAAATAACTCATAGTGGTAAGAGTGTGTCTTTTTTGTGTGAGAAACCATTTTGTTGGAAATTATAAAATGTTATGATTTTGTGCCGTATTCGGTGGAATTTCATGAGTGTTTCATGCTATAATTACATGGTTTCGTTTGAGTGGAATTTGGACGAAAAACAAAAGATAAAAGGAGATTTTCAATGGAAAGCTATAAAGAAGAGTTTATACATTTTATGATTGACTGTGATGTGTTAAAGTTTGGAGATTTTGTTACAAAGAGCGGACGAAATACCCCTTTCTTTATCAATACAGGATTTTATAGAACCGGATCACAGTTAAAGAAATTGGGAGAGTACTATGCTCGTGCCATTAAAGAAACCTTTGGTACAGACTTTGATGTGCTTTTTGGACCGGCTTATAAGGGTATTCCTCTTTCAGTAACTACTTCTGTGGCTTTATCTGATTTATATAATACGGATGTACGTTACTGTGCAGACAGAAAAGAAGCAAAGGATCATGGAGAAGGTGGAAAGCTTTTGGGTGGTCCCATTTCTGACGGTGACAAGGTAGTGATTATTGAAGACGTTACTACAGCAGGTACTTCCATCAAAGAAAATTTTCCAGTAATCAAGGCACAGGGGGATGTAGATATCTTAGGATTGGTCGTTTCCGTTGATCGTATGGAAAGAGGCCAGGGAGAAAAGGCAGCCCTTGATGAAATCAGTGAAGTTTACAATATGAAGACTACAGCCATTGTTACCATGGCGGAAGTAGTAGAGTGCCTTTACAACAAGCCTTACAATGGAAAGGTTTACATTGATGATGAATTAAAAAATGCGATTGATGCATATTACGATCTTTATGGTGTAAAATAAATGAAAAAAACAAAAGTAGCCGCTAAAATTGTATTATTTATAATCTATATATTGGCATTGGCATATCTTTTGTTCGCGGCAGAGTCTTTTGGCAGGACAGGAGGTTATGCGGGAGTTAACCTGATACCCTTTTCTGAGATTCACAGATATTTGACCAATATTCATACCATTGGGCTCATGCGTGTGGCAATCAATGTACTTGGAAATGTGGTTTTGTTTGTTCCTTTTGGATATGCCCTTCCTTCCTTATTTGGGGCCGGAAGACGTCGACCGGTATTGTATGTATTTTTGTGTATGCTCTTTAGTATTATGATTGAGCTTATGCAGTTCGTGACTAATACGGGATGCTGTGATGTGGATGATGTGTTATTAAACACCCTAGGTGGATTGTGTGGCTATTTGGTTTATGCTTTTTTGCATAAGAAAGGAAAGAGAAAACGTTGAGTAAGAGAAGACGAAGACGGGCAGAGGCAAAACGCCCGAAGTCACAGTTGTCCGTTACGACAGCTGCGGTGGGCGGTGTGATTCTTTTAATCTATATAGCACTCTTGGCTATGACTATAGGCGGTTCATCTCAGTCAGCAAAGTGGATGGCCGGAATTGGTGTCATATCTATGCTGGCATCGGCAGTTGCTTTTGGAAAAAGCATCGCGCCTTTCAGAGATCAGGGATATGATACACTTACCCGTTGGATTGGGATGCTTTTTCCATTGGCGGCATTCATAGTCTGGATGTGGACGTATTTTGCGGGAGTCATTTGGGGCTAGCACAAAGCTTGAATCGCAAATATAAAAACAGAAAAGGAATCTTTTTAAGATGGAAGAACGTTTTTTATTAGTTCGAGAACGAATAGAAGAGATTGGAAAAGATAATATTTTACCAAAGGAATATCAGGAATACTTCCGTTATGTTTCCGTTTTTTTAGGTAAGGTATTTGATTATAAGGACAGACTGGCAAAGGGAAAATTGGCAGAGGCAGAAGCAAAAGAACTTTTTAAAGGTCTGTATCAGGATACAGAAGTAGGAGTGTATGAGTCATCATATTTATCTCCTTCTTTTGCTGTGGAGAAGCTTGGCAGTGAACAGGGAGCGTTTTTATCAGCACTGTATTCTGCTCTTCGTAGTACCATTTTATGGGTTGCAGAAGAAAAGGAAGAGTTTTTGACCGTGTATTTGGAACTCTTTGTTCAGATTTATGGCTGTTACGTAGCAGAATCTGAAGGAGAAGGCGCCTATGAATACGCCCTCAAAGAAGCAAAAGAAGTCTATTATTATTTCTGGCATGATTATGCAGAGATTTTTGTAGAAGATAATGTAAAGTCTTTGGTACTTCCAAATGATGGATTGTACTACGACATTATTATGAACTCTGATTTGACGGATCTTTCTTATTTGTATCGATATGGAAAGAATATCGGTAAAAATGAAATTGAGATGGCGGAGTATTTAAATGAACTTTCTCAGGATGAAATCAATACAATGGCGAAGACTTTTACAGAAGGTTATCGCATTGGATTTGAAACCACCAGAAAAGATATTTCAAAGAAAAAGACAGCGGAGATTCGTTATCCCATCGGTATGGAGCGAATGGTTCGTCAGGCGATTTTAAACTTCAATGAAATTGGACTGAAGGCTTCCATTACCAGAAGTGGTATTGATACAAATACAAAGAACAAACAGTATGAGTACGACCACAAGGATGACAAGGCATTATATTACGATAAAGGATATGTGGAGAGAAAACTGGAAGTTTTGCGTCTTGCCTATGAAGAGGTAAAAGATGAGGCTCGTGTATATGGTGGCCCTGCTGTGATTGAATTCTTTGGGGAATTGAAAGTGAAGCTGGAAAATCACAAGGAAAACGTTGTGATGAGTGAAGACCAGAATCACTTAAATGTATACGATCAAAGTAAGAGCAGCTCTATCACCAGAGAGTTTATTCCCGGAGATGAGAGAAGCTTTACCATTATCGCATTTCCACTTCCCACCATTGGTGATAATTTCAGAGAGATTTTTGCCAAAACCATGGAAATCAATACCTTGGATTATCGCCTCTATCGAGATATTCAGCAAAAGATTATCGATGTGTTAGATGAAGGTGTATATGCCCGGGTAAAGGGATGCAACGGAAACAAGACGGATATCAAGGTAATGCTTCATCCCCTTTCTGACAAATCAAAAGAAACGATTTTTGAAAACTGCGTTGCAGATGTAAATATTCCGGTAGGTGAGGTATTTACCTCTCCTGTTTTGGAAGGTACTGAGGGGTGTCTCTTTGTTTCTCATGTATATTTGGGAGACTATGAGTTTAAGAATCTGGAGTTCCATTTTAAGGATGGAAAAGTAACAGACTACACCTGCTCCAATTTCGATACGGAAGAAGAAAACAAAAAGTTTATTTTTGATAACATCTTATTCCACCATGAGACACTTCCGATTGGCGAGTTTGCTATTGGAACCAACACTACAGCATATCGTGCCGGAAAGGATTATCAGATTGCGGACAAGTTCCCTATTTTGATAGCGGAAAAAACTGGTCCTCATTTTGCGGTAGGCGATACCTGTTATTCCTATGCAGAGGACATTCCTATGTATAATCCCGACGGAAAAGAAGTAGTGGCAAGAGACAACAGCATTTCTATTTTGAGAAAAGAAAATCCGGATAAGGCATATTTCAACTGCCACACAGATATCACCATTCCTTTTGAAGAGTTGGGTGAGATTTCCGTAGTGACCAAAGATGGTGACGTTCTTCCTATTATTAAGGATGGAAAATTTGTGGTAGAAGGAACACAAGAGTTAAATAAACCATTGGAATAAAAGTTTAAAATAGTTGAAGTATTCCTTTGAACATAATTATTACTGTGGTATAGTGAAGTTCGGTTGCTTTTTAACCAAAGCATTGATTGATTTTGTATATTAAATTTTATTTTTAATATAACCCATTTATTGAAAGAAAAAGGATAAGGAGAAAGTCATGGCAACAGTAGGTATTGTAATGGGCTCTGATTCAGATATGCCCGTTATGGCAAAAGCTTGTGAGATTTTGGATGAGTTAAAGATTTCCTACGAAATCAATATTATTTCTGCTCACAGAGAACCGGAGGAATTTTTTAAATATGCTTCTTCCGCAGAGGAAAAAGGATTTAAGGTGATTATTGCAGGAGCAGGAAAGGCAGCACATCTGCCCGGAATGTGTGCAGCGATTTTCCCTATGCCGGTGATTGGTATTCCCATGAAAACATCTGATTTGGGTGGAGTAGATTCCCTTTACTCCATTGTACAGATGCCTTCAGGTATTCCTGTAGCTACCGTCGCTATTAATGGTGGAGCAAATGCAGGTATTTTGGCTGCAAAGATTTTGGCTACTTCTGATGAGGAGTTACTTAGAAGATTGAAGGATTATTCCAAGAAATTAAAAGAGCAGGTTGTAGCCAAGGATGAAAAACTCCAGAGCGAAGGATATAAGGCGTTCTTATAATATTTTGAACCTAGATATAAAGCATAAAAGAAAGGATTAATAACATGGGATTGGATTATAAGTCATCAGGTGTAGACATTGAGGCAGGATATGAATCTGTTAAGTTGATGAAAGAGTTTGTAAAGGGCACTATGAGACCGGAAGTATTAGGAGGTCTTGGAGGATTCTCCGGAGCGTTTTCTCTTTCAAAAATTAAGGAGATGGAAGAACCTGTTCTTTTGTCAGGAACTGACGGATGCGGCACAAAGGTAAAGCTTGCCTTTTTAATGGATAAGCACGATACCATTGGTATTGATGCAGTAGCTATGTGCGTAAATGACGTAGCCTGTGCCGGTGGAGAACCTCTTTTCTTCTTGGATTATATTGCTTGCGGAAAGAACTATCCTGAAAAAATTGCTACCATTGTAAAAGGGGTGGCAGAAGGATGTAAACAGTCTGATGCAGCATTAATTGGTGGTGAAACTGCTGAGCATCCCGGACTTATGCCGGAAGATGATTACGATTTGGCAGGATTTGCTGTAGGTGTGGCTGATAAAAAAGACATCATTACAGGAGAGGAAATTGCTGATGGTGATGTTTTGATTGGTATGGCTTCTACCGGTGTTCATTCCAATGGTTTTTCACTTGTTCGTAAAGTGTTTGAGATGACAAAAGAATCTTTGGATACCTACTATGATGAACTTGGCGAGACTTTAGGTGAAGCGCTGATTCGTCCGACCAGAATCTATGTAAAGGCTATGCGTGCCATTAAAGATGCAGGTGTTCGTGTTCACGGATGCAGCCATATTACCGGTGGCGGTTTCTATGAAAATGTTCCCCGTATGCTTCCTGATGGAAAACGTGCCGTTATCGAAAAGAATTCTTACGAAAAGCCTCCGATTTTTGATTTGATTCAGAAGACCGGTGAAATCTCTGAAGAGATGATGTTCAATACCTTTAACTGTGGTCTTGGTATGGTAATTGCTGTAGACGCAGCTGACGTGGATGCTACCATGGGTGCTATTAAATCTGAGGGAGATATTCCTTTTGTAGTAGGTAAAATCGTAAACGGTGAAAAGGGAGTGGACTTGGTATAAGGGTCCGTTTTAGAGATATATGGATTTAAGGGTGGGCACCATCGAGTTGTTTGTTCTTGGATACATTGATTTTTAATGTGAAATAGAAGTGGAAGTGGAAGGTTTTATATGTTTCGTATAGCAGTTATGGTTTCCGGTGGTGGAACCAATTTACAAGCGATAATTGATGCCATCGATTCCGGGAAAATCACAGATACAGAGATTGCAGTAGTAATCTCCAACAATGCAGATGCCTATGCTTTAGAGCGTGCAAAAAAAGCCGGTATCAATGCAGTATGTGTTTCCAGAAAAGAGATTTCTGACAGAGATGCTTACAACAAGGCATTGATTGCAGCAGTGGATGAAGCCAATGTGGATTTGGTAGTGTTGGCTGGATTCTTGGTAGTAATCCCTGAGGAGATGATTCAAAAATACAGAAATCGTATCATCAACATTCATCCCTCATTGATTCCTTCTTTCTGTGGAACGGGATACTACGGTTTGAAGGTTCACGAAGCAGCTTTGGCTCGTGGTGTAAAAGTCAGTGGTGCTACAGTGCACTTTGTAGATGAGGGAACTGATACCGGTCCTATCATTTTGCAGAAGGCGGTAGAAGTAAAAGATGGTGATACACCGGAAGTTTTGCAGAGAAGAATTATGGAAGAGGCAGAGTGGAAGCTTTTGCCTCAGGCAATCCAGATGCTGGCGCATAAGGAATCATAATTATTTTTAGATCGTACTAAATTATAAAAAGCTTATTTGAACGAAGGTTCAAATAAGCTTTTTTCTAATTACTATGATAGTCTTTCTTTTGCGCATACATGGCATAGTCGATCTTTTTGAAAAAACTATCGTTGGTGTCGTTTTCACGGTCAAATTCTGCGTAACCCATGGAAAAAGACAGTTTGTAAGGATGTATTTTTTGACTATTGAAATCGGCTACAGCAGACTCCAGCCGATACTTTAGCTCACAGATGTCTTCTTCAGAAAAGGTTTTTATCAATAGAATAAATTCATCTCCGGCAAAACGGAAAACTGTGGTATTGTCGGAAGTCACTTTTCGAAACAAATCGGCCATATCCCGAAGGGCCTGGTCTCCTGCAGAGTGCCCATAGGTGTCATTGATTTCTTTGAAGTCATTCATATCAATCATGGCGCCATAGTAGTGGGTTGAAAAATCCCGCCGCATGCGAAATAGGGCGTGTTCCAAATACAGTCGATTATACATCCCTGTTAAGGTGTCCAGATAGGTATTTTGCTGTTGCAAACTCATATAGAGGGCGACGATACCAAGAGCTGTGCCCAACCACGCTAAAGAGATTCCATAAAACAGCATTTGCAAAACACTGGATACAATGATTGGGGTCAAATACATGTAAATAGGGAAAAATGCGATCTGACCATGTGTCTTGCGGTGGCGATAGTACAAAACCAGACTGTAAACCGCACAAAGCATGAGATATATATAAAAGATATAAATGTTAGGTTGGCGATGATATATATTGTGCTCGTCTACATAAAAATAATAGTTTCCCCAGATATTTCCAATCAATGACAAAAGTAAAATACCAACGGGCACGCTTATCTTATAGTAGATTTTTTTCATTCTGGAACGGTCATGATACAGTTTTAAATCCAGATACAGCAGCCACAGGAAGGAACCCAAACCATTTGCATAATAAAGGTAGGTATTTCCCAAAAGGTTGATCCAATAAGGAAGCTTTCCTGGAATCCCGTCTACGGCAAAGGTCAGTGGTTCGACGATGCAGGCAATCATAGCCAACGTCATCATAACTTCAAAGGAATGTTCTTCCGTGTCGCTTTTGGTTTTTGTGATAAAGCGACTGAAAAACAAAAAGAATATTAAGAAAAAACCTGTGAGATTTGCAACAAAAATTGCTTGTAAATTCATAAGCTTATTTAACTCCTATGGAACCGTCAATGTGATGGTAATAATATATCATATTTTCTTTCAATAAAATATTGAAAAATAAAGAAAAGCTTATTTGAACAAGAGTTCAAATAAGCTTTTTGTTATTGAAATGTATTCTTTCTAGCCTGATCTCGAACATATACAATGGATAGTCCGATAATGGCATCTTTGTTTTCTTGATTAAGTTTGTCAAAATAGGAAAGCAACCGTTTTTGTTCTTTTGTTAGAAAAATGGCTTCTTCGCCTTCTTCATTACGCTTCTTTGGTTGACATTCCAATATTTCATCAGATGAAATATTGTAGTATTCACAGAGCGTTTTTAGGTTCTCTAGTGAAGGCTGGCTGATATTGCGTTCATATCCGGATAGAATCTTGTTGTTAATTCCGGTAGCGTTTGCGACATCTGTTTGTTTTAGGTCAAGGCGTTCTCGAGCATCTCTCAAACGATCTCCGAATAATTTCATATAGTTCCTCCATATTCAATTGCAATTAATAGTTCTAAATAAACTTAAACAGAAATGGGTTGAAATGCACAGAAATCAACACTAAAACGATTTGCGTATTATAAAAATAAATAAAAATATGAGATTCTACGAAAAAAAGCTTGCAATTCGTAAAATATACGAATATTATTGTTTAGGATGTAAAAGATGAGTGACAATGTTTTTACATCTTGTTGTAAGAGGAATATAGAGTAGGGAATATGAAAAAATGTCGAAAGCATTAATACTCACCACTACTGGTGGGTTTTTGTCGCAGTTTGAATTGAATAATGTAAGTCTACTTGTGGAAAACGGTTATCAGATTCACTACGCAGCGAATTTTGGAGTACCCATCTATGAGGTTAAGGATCAGACTCTTCGTGATATGGGTGTGGTGTTACATCACATTAGTATTGAAAAGAGTCCGTTTAAACTTAAGAAAAACATATGGGCACTTCGGGAGTTGGTAAGAATCATTGATCGGGAACAGATTGATGTCATTCATTGCCACAATCCCAATGGCGGCGTATTAGGTCGACTGGCAGCCTTTATGAGCAAAAGAAAACCTTTTGTGATTTATACGGCGCATGGTTTTCATTTTTTCAAGGGAGCACCTTTGAAAAATTGGTTGTTTTTCTATCCGGCAGAGAAGTTTCTCGCGAGATTTACGGATCGAATTATTACCATTAATCATGAAGATTATCGTATGGCACGGAAGTTTACGTTGCGAAAGAAAGGCCGAGCTGTTTTGATTCCGGGAGTTGGGTTAAACACAAAAGTGTATCATGCTCCCTCTGAGTCAGAGTTAGATTCAGCAAAGTCATTACGTAAAGAAATGCAGATACCTGAAAATGCATTTCACATCGTATCAGCCGGAGAATTGAATGATAATAAAAACCACAAGGTTGTAATAGAGGCGTTGGCCAAAATGCCGCAGAAGGATATTTATTACAGTATCTGCGGAGAAGGCCCGGGACGCCAGAGACTTGAAAAATTGATCGCAGAACACGGCCTTGAGGACCGTGTTTTTTTACGTGGTTATAGATATGACATGTACCGCTTTTGGCATACAGCGGATGTTTCGGTTTTCCCATCTTATCGAGAAGGAATGGGAATGGCTGCTTTGGAAGCCATGGCATGTAAAGTTCCGTTGATCGCAGCGGACAATCGAGGTAGTAGGGAATACTTGTTCCATGAAGAAAACGGATTGGTTTGTGACCCTTCTTCTGTGGAAGATTTTCAACAGGCTATTCAGAAATTATATGAAAATCGAGAATATGGTGAACACTTGGCTAGACGTGGTTTGGAAACTGTGAAGCGATTCACCATTGAACGAAATGAAGAAATCATGCGAAGCGTGTATCAGGAAATACCTGTTTTTGAAAGGGTAGTAGAAGCTCCAGTGGAGGATTGCCCTATGGTTTCGGTTATTATGGGCGTTTATAACCAGACGCAGTTATCAGCATTTGAAAAGGCGGTTCAGTCGGTATTGCAGCAAACCTTCGAGGATTTTGAATTCTTAATCTATAATGATGGCTCCTCAGTTCCGGAATTAAATGCCTATATTGATTCCCTAGAAGCAATGGACACAAGAATAAAGATTCTTTCTTCTGAGAAAAACAACGGATTGGGTTATGCCTTGAACCGTTGTATTGACGTGGCAAGAGGAAAGTATTTAGCGCGAATGGATGCAGATGATATTTCTCATCCCAATCGTTTTGAAGTAGAAGTTAACTTCATGGAAAAGCACAAAGAATACATGTGGTGTGGATCTAATTGTGAGTTGTTTGACGAACAGGGTAAGTGGGGAGATTCCCATCGACCGAAAAATCCGGAAGTAGAGGATTATCTTAGATATTCTCCTTACATTCATCCAACGGTAATGTATCGTGCTGAGTTGTTTGACCGTGTAGCAGGCTATGCAGAAGAAAGTACTACAAAACGATGTGAAGATTACGAGTTGTTTATGCGTTTGTTTAAGCTGGGATATAAAGGCTACAACATTCAGGAATCCCTGTTGAATTACAGGGTTGATCGGAAAAAATACCATAAGAGAAATCTTTTGGACCGTTGGCGTGAAAGCAAAGTCCGTTATGACGGATATCGAAGCCTTGGCATATTGTGGCCAAAAGGCTGGATGTATGTTTTCCGCCCAGTGGCAGCGGCTTTGGTTCCAAATGCCATTATTATGTCGGTGAAAGAAAGTGTGGCGCAGCTTTGAAATATAAAAACAAGTGTAACGAGCAGTTATGCAGATTAAAAAAATACGAAAGCATTCTCGAAGAAAACACTTTTCTATTCGACGTATCTATGAAAACTATGGAAGAATACGCCGACCTCTTCAAAAAAACATATTCACTCACGTTTGCGCCTACACTTCTTTCTTATGTGATTTGGGTTTTGAGAAGAGCGAAAGAAAATAATGTAAAACGATTGTACTTTTTGGCCAGGGATGCCTATCCCATGTATGAGTGTGCCGTAGCATTACAAAAAATGAATGTGATTCCGTGGGAACTCGAATTGAAATATATACGTGTCTCACGGTTTTCTTTGCGAGTACCTGAGTATCATTTATTAAAGGACGGTGCCTTGGATCGAATTTTTTTATCCGGTATTGATGTAAGTTTTCGAAGAATATTAAAGAGAGCAAATCTTACAGATGAAGAGATTTCTTTGGTATATCGTCAATTAAAACCGGAATTTGAACCGGATGATTTGCTGAATCGAAATCAGATCCTCCATTTAAGAGAAGAAACAAAAAAAGCCTGTGCTGAGGAAAGATGTGATTTACTTTCCTTGATTGAAGCGCATTCAAAAGCTGCCTATAAGACTACTATGGGTTATTTGGAACAAGAGGGCCTTTTGGATGAAATATCTTTTGCTGTGGTAGATAGCGGTTGGGTAGGTACGATTCAAAAAAGTTTGCAAAACTTATTGGAAACAAAAAAGAAAAATATTGAAGTAAGAGGTTTTTATTTCGGTCTGTATGAGCTCCCTAGGGATCATCAAAAATGCAGTTATGAAGCGTTTTACTTTTATCCAAAGGGATTTGTGAAACGAAAGACTCTATTTAGTAATTGCTTGT
>JAILJP010000098.1 GCA_024694625.1 Lachnospiraceae bacterium
TGTAATTGATTACAAGGATACAGCTAAGCTCAAGAAGTTCGTTTCTGAGAGCGGCAAGATCCTTCCTAGAAGAATTACAGGCAACTGTGCTAAGCACCAGAGAGAGCTTACATCTGCAATCAAGAGAGCTCGTCATCTTGCACTTATGCCTTACGTAGCTGAGTAATCGCAGTAAATTCAAGGGTTTAAGGTAATGGTAACAGCAAAGGACATAAAAAGGACATAAAAATCGTTCTTGATAATGTCCAATAATTACCGATAATTCTTTATAAACATGGAAATAAGCTTTTAAAAGGCACTTTCTAGAAGAAATTCTAAAAAGTGTCTTTTTTGTTATTCTGAAGATTCCTTCCTCGTATAACCTGGGTTCGTCGTCAAAACAACTCAAAGGAGGAAGTGAAAATGGCAAAAGTAATTGCTATCGCAAATCAAAAAGGTGACGTGGGTAAAACCACTACCGCTGTCAATCTTGGAACAGGTCTTGCTTCAGAAGGAAAGAAGGTCCTTCTTGTTGACGGAGATCCTCAGGCATCTTTGACAATCAGTCTCGGATATGATGAACCGGACCAGTTAGAGGAAACACTCGTAGGTGTTCTTTCAAAGGTCGTCAATGAGGAAGAAATACCTGAAAAGTATGCTGTAATCAACGTAAGGGAGAATGTAGATCTTGTTCCATCCAATATTGAGCTTTCTGCAGTAGAGATATCCCTTGTTAACACCATGAGCAGAGAGCTGGTTATCGAAGGTATACTTCTCACCATGGTTGATAACAGGACCAATTATGCCAAGGACATTTCGTCTGAAGTCAATGAAGTGTATGGAAAGAGCATTCCTGTATTTCCAGTAGAGATACCGCTTTCAGTAAGAGCAGCAGAGATCAGCTCTGTAGCAAAGAGCATCTTTGAATATGATCCTAACTGAAAAGCTGCTATTGCTTATCATTCACTGGCAAAGGAGGTGCTTGCTCATGGCTGCTAATTTTGATAGTGCTATTTATCGGTAATGGAATTGGTATTGATGTAAAAGAAATTCTTACCAGCAATATGGTAGGGCAGGCCATCTTATTTATTACCGGAATCATGTATCTGTTTGTTGCGGTCAAGCTGTTTGGAACAGATAAGTAAGGAGGAGAAATGACAGTAGCAGTTTTATTATGTTTAGTCCTTTTTGCGGCTGTATTTACCTTCGTCCAGGCAATTGTAATGATTGCCCTTCATACCTCACAGCAGGAAGAAGCTGCAGGAGGACGGACCGGAAAAAGACAGTCGCTTGGAAAGAGGTGGGGGATACAAGAGCGAGATTGTGAAAAAGGCAAGGGAGGGCATTGATCCCATCGCTGCCTGTGGATTTTCCTGCAATTACTGTTTCTTGGGCCAATGGTGCGGAGGCTGCAGATCCGTATTCAGCTGCTGCACCTACGGGACCGTGTGCGACAAGGGAAGTTGCCCGAATCTGGTGTGCAGCCGGGAAAAACAGCTTGACGGGTGCTATGAGTGCGAGGAGCTGGAGAACTGCACCAAGGGATTTTATCGGCCGGACAACGATGGCGCGGGAGCTTCCAAAGCTCAGGCCATGTTCATTCAAAAGTACGGAAAGGAGAAATTCCTGGAGGTACATGATAAGCTTCACCAACAGTACGATTTCGAGAAAACACAGGAAATTTTGGGACAGGATCCCCGGGAGGGACTGCTGTTTTTGGAGCAGTATATTTAAAAAATATTATCATATCTCAACACTTTAAAGTTGTAAATTGGAAAAACTGATTTATAAAATTTTTGTAAATTTTCTACAAAAAATTGTCAGAAGATTTGTCAACTTTGGATGAAATAATCATAGATTTTGTCGAAATATGATGATATATTCAATGCATCAAATGAATATGCTTCATCTTACCTGCTACCATAAGATGAATGTGAAAAGTCACGGGGGCCTTAATTGGTCTGCGTGGCTTTTTTAGTAAGAAGGAGGAAATGGCTATGGCAAATAATTATGTGATTACCATTGCGAGAGGTTTCGGAAGTGGTGGCAAAGAGATTGCCTCTCAAGTTGCAAAAGACTTGGGCATCCATTGCTACGAAAACAGAATTTTGACACTCGCAGCAGAGTACAGCGGGCTGGACAGATCCAGATTCGTGGAAGTCGACGAGCGGTTAAAGGGAAGCCGATTGATTACTTCACTGCGGGAACTGCCGAGAACAATCAGCCCCAAGCCCGAGGATCGGGGATTCAAATCCGACACGCAGCTGTATCATTACGAGGCGGAGATTATTCGACAGCTGGCGGATACGGAATCCTGTGTCATTGTAGGAAAGTGTGCAGACTTCGTGTTAAAGGACAGACCCCATGTGTACAGTTTCTACATCGAAGCCCCAAGGGCCTATTGCCTGCCAAGAATTATGAAGAAGATGAACATCTCGGAGGCGGAGGCGAATCGGTTGATTAGCAAGACGGACAAGTACCGAGCCGATTACTATAAATATTATACCGGCGGCAACTATTGGACCAACCCGGTGAATTATGATTTGACATTAAACAGTGACCGAATCGGTCAGGAAAATTGCATAGAGCTCATCAAGCAATATGTGAAGATGAGAGAATCCCAGTACGAAGACGTATAGAATAATTTTTCTATGCGTCTTTTTTATCTTGAAAGGAGGGAAATCAATGGGCGACGTAATTATGAAAGTTGATAACCTAAAAAAGGTGTTCGGCAATTTTGTCGCAAATGACGGAATCAGTTTCGAAGTGGAAACCGGAAAAATATATGCCCTGGCAGGAGAGAACGGAGCCGGAAAAAGTACCTTGATGAAAATGCTTTACGGCGTGTACAAAATCGATGGCGGAAAGTTATACATCGACGGGGAGGAGATGACCAAATACAATCCTTCCGTTGCGCGGGAAAAAGGAATTGGAATGGTATTCCAGGATTTCCGATTGGTCCCTGCGTTCACGGCGCTGGAAAATGTGTTCTTGTCCACGGAGGGAACCGGATTTTACTTTGACAAGAAAACTCTTCGCAAGAAGATGCAGGGACTTTCCCAAAAATATGATTTGAGCATGAATGTGGATGAATACATTTGGCGTATGGATTTGGGGCAGCGCCAACATGTGGAAATCGTGAAGGTGCTGATGAATGACAATATACGAATTCTGATCTTTGACGAGCCCACCAGCGTGTTGGCTCCCAATGAAATCGCATCCTTTTTGGAGCTTCTCAAAAGTTTCCGGGATAATGGGTTCGCCATATTGCTGATTACGCATAAGATTCATGAAATCGTGGAAGTGGCG
>JAILJP010000074.1 GCA_024694625.1 Lachnospiraceae bacterium
GGCTTATGGAGAAGTACTCAAGTGGCCGAAGAGGTGCCCCTGCTAAGGGTATAGGTCGGGTGACCGGCGCGAGGGTTCAAATCCCTCCTTCTCCGTTATATATGGCGCCATAGCCAAGTGGTAAGGCAAAGGTCTGCAACACCTCTATCACCAGTTCGAATCTGGTTGGCGCCTCTCAACCCTCGATTTAGTATCGAGGGATTTTTTTACAATTTTTCAAAAAAACTATTGCATAGATTATAAAATAACGTTATAATCACTTTAATTGAATAAAGCTTTAAACCGTTGATACGGAGATAACGGTAATTGTAAGCCCCTACAGAGAGCCCGGAATGCTGAGAGCCGGGTGGCAAGCTGATTATCAAATGGACCGTGGAGGGCACGAGGAAAGGCATTTGCTTAGTATTTCGTGACGTGTGGGCATACGTTAGTTGCCGGGGATATGATGGTATCCTGCAAAGTGTGTGAGTATCACAAATTAAGGTGGCACCGCGGATAGTATATGTTTATTCGTCCTTGACAGAAAGTATTTTCTGTCAGGGACTTTTTTATTTGGAAAAATGGTTGGACGAAAGGAGGAATCTGATGAAACCATCAATAGATCAGGTAAAAGAACTAGCAAAAAACAGTGACTATAAGAGGATACCCGTCTGGCGAACAATTTTATCAGATGCCTACACTCCTATCGAGGTAATGCGTATTCTTAGAAATGCATCCTGTCATTGTTATCTTTTGGAAAGCGCTTCTTTAGAGGAAGGTTATGGAAGATATTCATTTTTGGGCTATAAACCAAAGATGGAAGTAACCTGTACAGACAAAAAGATGAAGGTGACAGAAACAAATCGGGATGGTTCCACGACCATAAAAGAAATGGAAGTGCAACATCCGAAAGATGTAATTCGAAGCATTATGGAGGAATACAAAAGTCCTATATTAGAGGATTTACCAACCTTTACCGGTGGACTGGTGGGATATTTTTCCTATGACTACATCAAATACGCCGAACCAAAGCTAAAGCTTTCTTCAAAGGAAGATGACTTCAATGATTTGGATTTAATGCTTTTTGATCAGGTGATAGCCTTTGATCACTATGAACAAAAGATTTATGTGATTGCAGGTGTAAAGACATCCAATATTGAGGATAGCTATTTGGAAGCAGAAAAAGACATCAATGAAATCATTGATTTACTAAATATTGGAAAGAAGAAGGAATTTGAAGCTCTGGAGTTACTCAGTGAAATTCAGCCGAAGTTTTCCCTAAATGAGTTTTGCAAAATGGTGGAAAAAGCGAAGTACTACATTAAAGAAGGCGATATTTTCCAAGTGGTACTCTCTAATCCTATCCGTGCAAAAGCAAGAGGATCATTATTTGATACCTATCGGGTGCTTCGTAGCGAAAACCCCTCCCCTTATATGTTTTATTTCTCAAGTAATAACATTGAGATAGCCGGAGCTTCTCCTGAAACTTTAGTGAAAAAAGAAGGAAAAAAAGTGACTACGTTCCCTCTGGCAGGAACCAGAAAAAGAGGAATGACAAAGGAAGAGGATTTGGCCCTGGAAAAAGAACTTCTTTCTGACGAAAAAGAGTTGGCTGAGCATAATATGCTGGTGGATTTGGGAAGAAATGATATGGGGCGGATATCAAAAATCGGTACGGTAGCCGTGGAAAATTATATGTCCATTCAAAGATATTCCAAGGTTATGCATATTGCTTCTACTGTAACCGGAGAAATAAGGGACGATAAGGATGCAGTGGATGCCATTGATTCTATTTTACCGGCAGGTACTCTTTCCGGAGCACCAAAATTTAGGGCTTGTGAGATTATCGAAGAGTTGGAACAGTCCAAACGAGGTATTTATGGTGGTGCCATCGGTTATTTGGATTTTTCCGGAAATATGGATGTATGTATTTCCATAAGACTAGTATATAAAAGAAATAATGAAGTTTGTGTCCGCTCCGGAGCTGGAATCGTGGCAGACTCAGTACCGGAAAAAGAATATGAAGAATGTGAAAACAAAGCAAAAGCGGTGCTTTTGGCTATGGAAGAGGCGAAGGGAGGATTAACATGATTTTATTAATTGATAATTATGATAGCTTTTCCTACAACCTTTACCAATTGGTGGGATCTTTAGAAAAGGACATTAAAGTGATTCGTAATGATGAGAAAACAATTGAAGAAATAGAGGATTTACGGCCTGAAGCCATCTTACTTTCTCCGGGACCTGGAAAGCCAAAGGACGCGGGAATCTGTATGGAGGTCATCTCCTATTTTAAGGGAAAAATACCAATCTTTGGTGTTTGCCTGGGTCATCAGTGCATTTGTGAAGCCTTTGGTGGAGTGGTTTCCTATGCAAAGGAATTGATGCATGGAAAAAAGGATGTCATTACTCAGGTAGAGGACAATGTTTTGTTTAAAGGCATTGAAAAGGAGTTTTTTGCAGCAAGATACCACTCCTTATCTCTTGACGAGGCAACACTGCCAAAGGATTTAAAAGTAACAGCCAGGGCAAAAGACGGAGAAATTATGGCAGTAGAACACAGAACGTATCCTATTTACGGAGTTCAGTTTCATCCGGAAAGTGTAATGACTCCTGAAGGAGAAAAGATGATAAAAAACTTTATGTTACAAGTAAGGAACAAAGATAGGGAATAAAAGAAAGAATTAGAAAAAAAGAAAGAAGGAAAAAGATTATGATGATTGAAAGTGTGATTAAAAAAGTTGTAAACAAAGAAGATTTAACCTATAGAGAAGCTCGGGTGGTAATGGATGAAATTATGAGCGGAGAAGCCAGTGATGTACAAAAAGCAGCGTATCTTACCGCATTATCCATGAAGGGTGAGACCATTGAGGAAATTACCGCTTCTGCAGAAGGAATGAGAGCTGCGGGAGAAAAACTCTTAAATGATAAAGATGTTATTGAAATCGTGGGAACCGGTGGTGATAAATCAAACTCCTTTAATATTTCCACTACTGCTGCTTTGGTTGTGGCTGCTGCAGGTGTACCTGTGGCAAAACATGGAAACCGCGCTGCTTCTTCTAAATCCGGTGCGGCAGATTGTTTGGAAAGTTTGGGTGTAAAATTGGATTTGGATGCCAACAGAAATAAGGAAATTTTAGAGGAAATCAATATTTGTTTCCTTTTTGCCCAGAAATATCATCCTGCAATGCGCTATGTTGGTCCTATTCGAAAAGAGTTAGGAATCCGAACAATTTTTAATATTTTGGGACCGTTGACCAATCCTGCAGGAGCAAGCATGCAGGTGATGGGGGTATATGACGAGTCTTTGGTTGGACCTTTAGCCAAAGTGTTGAAAAACTTAGGAGTGAAGCGAGGAATGGTGGTTTTTGGAGAGGATGGCTTGGATGAAATTTCCCTTAGCTCTCCTACTTTGATTTGTGAAATTGACGGAGAAAAACCCATGAAGACCTATCGCATCCGACCGGAAGACTTTGGATATGATACTTGCAAGAAAGAGGATTTGCTTGGGGGAACACCGGAGGAAAATGCAAAAATTACCAGAGATATTTTATCCGGAAAAGATCAGGGACCGAAGCGTATGGCAGTTTGTTTAAATGCCGGCGCAGCCCTTTATATCGCTGGAAAAGCAGAGGATTTCTTATCCGGAGTTCGCCTTGCGGAAGAAGTGATTGATTCTGGCGCTGCAGAAAGAAAAGTGAATGAATTTGTAGAAGTATCCAATCGATAAGAGGTTTTTATGGAAAAAAACATCCTAAAGGAAATAGCAGAAAAAACAAGAGAACGAATAGAGGAAAACAAAAGAATTCTTCCACTGTCCCAACTAAAACAAATGGTACAAGAGAATCAAAGGGATAAAAAGTCGGAGGTTCTATCCTTTCAAAAAGCTTTGGAAAAAGAGGGAATGAGCTATATTTGCGAGGTAAAGAAAGCATCCCCTTCCAAAGGAGTGATTGCTTGGGAGTTTCCTTATTTGCAAATTGCCAAGGAATATGAGGCAGCGGGTGCTTCTGCTATTTCTTGCTTAACGGAACCCTTTTACTTTCAGGGAAAAGATGAATATTTAAAGGAAATTGCAAGGGAAGTATCCATCCCGGTTTTACGAAAAGATTTTACTGTGGATGAATATATGATTTATGAAGCAGCAAATTTAGGCGCATCTGCTATTCTTTTGATCTGTTCTCTTCTTTCAGAAGAACAATTGGGAGAATATATCCAATTGGCCAATGAATTAGGCTTGGATTCATTGGTTGAAGCACATAATGAAGAAGAAATCCGCTGTGGAGTCAGACAAGGGGCAAAAATAATCGGAGTAAACAACCGAGATTTACGGGATTTTACCGTAGACCCCATGAATAGCGTAAAGCTGAGAAAAACTGCGGGTTCCGAGGTTTTATTTGTATCGGAAAGTGGAATAAAAACGCAAAAGGATATTGCCTTACTGCGGGAGAATCAGATTGATGCCGTATTAATAGGAGAGACATTGATGCGTTCATCCAATAAAAAAGAAATGCTGGAAGTTTTAAACGGCAATCCAATAAACCGCTAAATTAAAAGATTCTTATTGAAAATAAAAACAGGAATTAATATATGAAAACAAGAATTAAGGTATGTGGCTTAAAAAGCATGGAAGATGTGGGGATAATGAACGAATTTCTGCCGGATTACTGTGGATTTATTATCGACTTTCCATCAAGTCACCGCTCTATAACCAAACAAGTGGCAGAAAACTTGTCAAAAGAGTTGAATCCAAGGATCAAAACCGTAGGAGTTTTTGTAAATTCACCGGTGGAGGATGTGATTGAACTTTTGAATCGTGGTGTGATTCAAATTGCTCAGCTCCACGGAAACGAGGACGAGGATTACATCCATGAAGTTCAGGCGAAAACAAATAAGCAGGTAATAAAAGCAATCATTGTTCGTGATGAATTCGATGTGTTAAGGGGTAAGTCCTCTCCCGCCGATTATATTCTTTTGGATGGGGGCAAAGGCAGCGGAGATGTTTTTGATTGGAGTTTGATTATGGATATAAAAAGAGACTTCTTTTTGGCCGGAGGCTTGAGAGAAGATAATCTGAAAAAAGCCATTCAAACCCTACATCCTTACGGAGTGGATCTTAGTTCTTCTTTGGAAACAGATGGAAAAAAGGATAGAGAGAAAATACAAAGGATAATGAAAATTATGGAGCCTTTTCGATAAAGAAGGTTCCTTATAGATAGGAGTCAGAAAGGAAAGATTATGAGTAAAGGAAGATTTGGTATTCACGGAGGACAGTATATTCCGGAAACCTTGATGAATGCCGTAAATGAATTGGAAGAAGCATACAATCACTATAAAAACGATCCTGAGTTTAACAAGGAACTGACGGATCTATACAATAATTACGCGAACCGCCCCAGCCCTTTGTACTTTGCTAAGCATATGACTAAGAATTTGGGAGGCGCAAAGGTTTATTTAAAGCGTGAGGATTTGAACCATACGGGAGCTCATAAGATTAACAACTGTTTGGGACAGGTTCTTTTGGCAAAAAAGATGGGTAAAACCAGAGTTATTGCGGAAACCGGAGCAGGCCAGCACGGAGTGGCCACTGCTACTGTTGCTGCTTTGATGGGTATGGAATGTGAAGTATTTATGGGCGAAGAAGATACAAAGCGCCAGGCTTTAAATGTATATCGCATGAAACTTTTGGGTGCAAAGGTGCATCCTGTTACTTCCGGAACCGCCACTTTAAAGGATGCGGTATCAGAAACCATGAGGGAATGGACCAATCGTATTGACGATACCCATTATGTTTTAGGTTCTGTAATGGGGCCTCACCCCTTCCCTACCATTGTACGTGATTATCAGGCAATTATTTCAAGAGAAATCAAGCAACAGATTGTGGAGGCAGAAGGTCGTCTTCCTGACGCAGTTTTGGCTTGTGTGGGTGGCGGTAGTAACGCGATTGGAACTTTTTATCATTTTATTGAAGATGAAAAGGTGCGCTTAATCGGTTGTGAGGCAGCAGGAAGAGGTGTGCATACAAAAGATACTGCTGCGACCATTGCTACGGGAAAACTTGGAATCTTCCATGGAATGAAATCCTATTTTTGTCAGGATGAATACGGTCAGATTGCACCGGTTTACTCTATTTCCGCAGGTTTGGATTATCCGGGAATCGGACCGGAACATGCCATGCTCTATGATGAAAAAAGAGCGGAATATGTATCCGTTACCGATGAGGAAGCGGTAAATGCCTTTGAATACTTATCCAAAACAGAGGGCATTATTCCTGCTATTGAAAGCTCTCATGCCATTGCTCATGCGTTAAAAATCGTACCGAAAATGAATCCGGATCAAATCGTAGTGATCACGGTATCCGGCCGGGGAGATAAGGATGTAGCAGCGATTGCAAGATACAGAGGGGAGGACATTTATGAGTAAGTCAATCAAAGAAGCATTTTTAAATAAAAAAGCATTTATTCCTTTTATTACCTGTGGAGATCCGTCTTTAGAGGTGACGGAACAGTTGGTATATGCCATGGAAGAGGCGGGTGCTTCCTTTATTGAATTGGGAATTCCTTTTTCTGACCCCACAGCGGAAGGCCCGGTGATTCAGGAGGCTAATATTCGTGCCCTTTCCGGAGGTGTTACCACAGATAAAGTATTTGAGATGGTGGCAAATATTCGAAAGAATTCTCAGATTCCATTGGTATTTATGACCTATGCCAACGTAGTTTTTTCTTATGGTGTGGATAAGTTCATGAAAAAGTCCAAGGAAGTGGGGATGAATGGCTTGATTTTGCCGGATGTTCCTTTTGAAGAAAAGGAGGAATTTGCTTCCGTAGCCAGAGAATATGGTTTGGAGTTTATCTCTCTCATCGCTCCTACTTCTCATGAAAGAATTAAGATGATTGCAAAAGAAGCGGATGGGTTTGTTTATTGCGTATCTTCATTGGGAGTTACAGGCGTACGTTCTGAAATTACCACAGATATTGGAGCTATGGTTTCCTTGGTAAAAGAGGCGAAAGAGATTCCTGCAGCCGTTGGTTTCGGAATATCAACTCCGGAACAGGCAAAAAAGATGGCAGAAAAAGCAGATGGGGTAATTGTTGGCTCTGCGATTGTAAAGCTTTGTGGAAAATACAAAAAAGACTGTGTTCCTTATGTGAAAGAATATGTGATATCTATGGTTGAGGCCATAGAAAGTCTATAAAAAGAGGAAAAGCCCCTCGGCAATCCGATGGGCTTAAAAAAAGGGGGGTTATATAAATATATAGGGGTTATATAGGATAATATCGAATTAACGATATTGTTCGTCGTTGTAATATCTGATAAAGTTTACAAAGTCTACTGCTTCTTTGAACATTTTTTGTAAAGAATTCATTTTTACCTCTTTTCTTTGCTGAACCTTAACTTCAAGTGCATTATATCGGCTGGTGAAGAGAAAATCCTGCCATCAAAGAGAAAAAAGTAGACAAATCTTGCAAAAGATATTTGCTATTTAATTTTTAGACGGGCTCTTTCCATACTCTTTATGGTAAGCACGGTAAAAAACAGAGTAATCGGAAAAACCACATTTAAAGGCGGCTTCCTTTGGGGAGTCGCCATTTTGCATATATTGACGAGCCATAAGGAGTCGCTTCTTCTGAATGTACTGATGAACAGAAAAGCCCATGGCTTCTTTAAAGGTACGAAGAAGATGCTGTTTTGAAATAAAGCATTCTTTGGCCAGCAAATCTAAAGACAGGTTTTCGTTTAGATGTAAATTGATGTAGTCTACGCAATTTGCAACCTGTACCGACATTCTGCGATAGTCTTTTGCAGGTGAAGCATCTGCTGCAAGACTGTGAAAGTTACAGAATAACAAGGTAAGCAGCGAATTTGCAATTAAAGGAGAATATACGTTATTGGTTTGTGTGGTAGAGGCCAAATCATCCAGGAAAAACTGTAGGGTGCTTTGGTGCTCTTTCTTTATATGATAAAGATGGGCATCGGTGTCTCCATGGGTCTGCTTAAAGCAGGATAAAAAAGAAATCTCCGTAGTGGAAAGGTTGGATAACTTCTTTCCGTCAATCCAAAGAACGATACGCTCATACACTCCGCTGTTTTCTGTAAATAAAGGTTGATGCAACTCCAAAGGAGACATCAATAGTAAATCTCCCGGCTGTAAATGGTAGGTCTTGTTTTCAACCAAATAATCTACATTTCCGGAGATAAAGTAATAAACTTCGTAAAAATCATGATGATGCAACTGAATGGGTTGGGATTTCTCCGTAGGATTCAGGTTGGCAAGATCGTCTTTTCTGTGATGTATTTCAAATTCCGGATGTACCATCTCAGAATTAAATAATCCGGTTTCAATTAAAGGCATTTTTTCCTCCAAAATATATTAAAATAGAATAATGTAAATAACAGTATATCATGATATATTCACTTTTACAATAAATAGGAAATGAAAAGCAATAGATTATTGTAAAAAACGAGAGTATGATAAGGATACATGAAAAACAGGTTAAGAAAGGAGATGCCTAATGAAATTATCTTTTCGTTGGTATGGGGAGGATGACCCCGTAACATTACAACACATTCGTCAGATTCCCGGGATGGATTCCATTGTAACGGCAGTTTATGATGTGCCCGTTGGAGAGGTTTGGCCTAATGAGTCCATTGCGAAACTGAAGAAGGAAACAGAGGATGCAGGACTTCATTTTGAAGTTATTGAAAGTATTCCCGTTCATGAGGACATTAAGCTAGGAAAACCTACCAGAGATAAATATATAGAAAACTATTGTGAAAACATTCGTCGTGTGGCAAAAGCCGGTATCAAATGTGTTTGTTACAACTTTATGCCCGTATTTGACTGGACCAGAACTCAGTTGGATCATCCCTTGCCGGATGGCTCCACTTCTTTGGTTTATTATCAGTCACAGGTTGATAAAGTAAATCCTTTAAACGGCGATAGCGATTTAACTCTTCCCGGATGGGATGCAAGCTACACCAGAGAAGAACTTGCCGCTGTTGTGGGAGAGTACAATCAGATGACAGAGGAGGATCTTTGGAGCAATTTGGAATACTTTATAAAAAAGATTATTCCTGTTGCAGCTGAATGTGACGTAAACATGGCAATTCATGAAGACGATCCCTGCTGGAGCATTTTTGGGCTTCCCAGAATTATTGTAGATGAAAAGAGTTTGGACCGTTTCCTTTCTTTGTATGACGATCCTCACCATGGTATTACACTTTGCACCGGTTCTTTGGGATGTTCTGCAAAGAATGATGTTGCAAAGATGGCTTATAAATATGCAAAGATGGGTCGTATTCACTTTGCTCACTTAAGAAATGTAGCATTGGTAGAGGACGGATTTGAGGAAAGAGCCCATCTCTCTTCTTGTGGATCTTTGGATATGTATGCCATTGCGAAGGCCCTTCATGACGGAGGCTTTACCGGATATGTAAGACCGGATCACGGCCGAATGATCTGGGGTGAAACAGGACGTGCCGGCTACGGACTTTATGATAGAGCTTTGGGTGCGACTTATATAAACGGACTTTTTGAGGCAATCGAAAAAGCAGATAAATAAAAAATCGAAAGAAGGTAATAAAATGAGCGATTATAGTTTAGATATTAAAGGAAAAGTTGCAGTTGTAACTGGAGCCGGCGGTGTGCTTTGTTCCATGTTTGCAGCTACTTTAGCTGAACAGGGAGCACGTGTGGCTCTTTTGGATTTAAATGAAGAGGCAGCAGAAAAAAATGCTGCTGAAATTCGTGAAAAAGGTTTTGAAGCTAAGGCTTACAAGGCAAACGTATTGGAAAAAGAAAGCTTAGAGGCTTGCCACGAAGCAATCTTAAAGGATTTTGGCCCCTGCGATATTTTGATTAACGGTGCCGGAGGAAACAATGCAAGAGCTAACACAACCAATGAGTATTATGAGCTTGGTGATGAAGACAAGGAAGATTTGGTTTCTTTCTTTGATTTGGATCAGTCAGGAGTACAGTTTGTATTTAACTTAAACTTTATCGGAACTTTGCTTCCTACTCAGGTATTTGCAAAAGACATGGTTGGAAGAGAAAACTGCAACGTAATTAATATTTCTTCCATGAATGCATTTACACCTCTTACAAAGATTCCTGCATATTCAGGAGCAAAGGCTGCTATTTCCAACTTTACACAGTGGTTGGCAGTTCATTTTTCAAAGGCAGGCATTCGTGTGAATGCTATTGCACCTGGATTCTTTGTAACAAAGCAAAACAAAGACCTTTTATTTGACGAGAATGGAAACCCCACACCTCGTACAGAAAAGATTTTGGCTGCTACTCCTATGGGACGTTTTGGAGAAGCAGAGGAATTAAACGGAACATTGCTCTATCTCTTAAACGAAAAGATGGCCGGATTTGTTACCGGTGTGGTAATTCCTATTGATGGTGGATTCTCAGCATATTCAGGAGTGTAATCAATGAAAGCATTTATGGATGAAGATTTTCTTTTGAAAAATGATGTGGCAAAAACTCTGTATCATACGTATGCAGAAAAAATGCCTATAGTGGATTATCACAATCATTTGTCACCAAAGGAAATCTATGAAAACAAAAATTATGAAAGCATTACCGATGCCTGGCTTGGTGGCGACCATTACAAATGGAGAGCTATGAGAGGCAATGGTATTTGTGAAGATAAGATTACCGGTGATGCTTCTGCCTGGGATAAGTTTGAGGCCTGGGCAAATACCGTTCCGGAGCTTTTTGGAAACCCCTTGTATCACTGGACAAATTTGGAGTTGAAAAGATACTTCCATATTGATACCCCAATCAGTGGTTCCAACGCAAAGGAGATTTATGATACCTGTAATGACCTATTAAAGCAGGAATCTTATACCGTTCGTGAGCTTTTGGTGGCTATGAATGTAGAAGAACTCTGCACCACAGACGATCCGGCGGATTCTTTGGAGTACCATTTGAAATTAAAGAAAGAGGAAACGCGTTTTCATGTAAGACCTTCCTTCCGTCCGGAAAAGGCTATGGGTATTCGAAAGGCAGGTTATGCTGACTATATTCAAAAGCTGGCGGAGGTTTCTGGCCATGAGATTCAAAGCTATAATGATTTGATAGAAGCATTAAAGATTCGTTTGGATTTCTTCTATGAGGCTGGATGTCGTATCACCGACCACAGTTTGGAAGGTGGTATTTATAAAAAATGCTCATCAAAAGAAGCGGATGAGATTTTCAAAAAGCGTATGTGTGCCAGCGAAGAACATCCGGATACTGCTGAGGACGAGCTTTACGGTCTTTCCAAAGAGGAGGAAGTAAAGTTTAAAGGAAAACTGGTAACCGATATGGCGAAGGCTTATCACAAAAAGGATATGGTAATGCAGCTTCATATTGGAGCCATGAGAAACAACTCCACCCGTATGTTTGAACAATTGGGCCCAGATGCTGGTTTTGACTCCGAAGATGATTTCAATTATGCTACAGAGCTTTCCGCTTTATTAAATGAAGCAGATAAAACCGGAGAATTGCCAAAGACCATTCTTTACTGCCTGAATCCCAAGGATACGGAAATGCTTGGCTCCATGCTTGGAAACTTCCAGGATGGCAGCTGTCCCGGAAAGATCCAGTTAGGACCTGCATGGTGGTTCTGTGATCACAAGACGGGAATGGAGCGTCAGATGCAGTCTTTAATGGACTATGGCGTATTTAGCAGATTTACCGGCATGCTTACAGATTCCAGAAGTTTCTTATCTTTCTCCAGACATGAATACTTTAGAAGAATTCTTTGTAATATGGTAGGAGAAAAGGTGGAATCTGGTGAATATCCATGGGATGAGAAATTCCTTGGACAAATGATTGAAAATATTTGTTATTATAATTCTAAGAACTATTTAGGAATCTAAAGGAGGAATCATGGACGTATTAGATAGATTAAGTGAAATCGGTATTGTACCGGTAGTGGCAATTGATGATGCCAAGGATGCCGTTCCTTTGGGAAAGGCTTTGATGAATGGTGGTCTTCCCTGTGCAGAAGTTACTTTCCGTACAGATGCAGCTGAAGAAGCAATCCGCCAAATGTCACAGGAATTTCCGGATATGTTAGTAGGAGCCGGTACAGTTCTTACTACAGAGCAGGTAGACCGTGCAGTGGCAGCAGGCGCAAAGTTTATCGTAGCACCTGGATGCAATCCTAAGATTGTTCGTTACTGTGTAGAGAAAAACATCCCTATGGCACCGGGCGTTGCTACTGCTTCCGAAATTGAGCAGGCTTTGGAATGTGGCGTTACCTACGTAAAATTCTTCCCTGCAGAAGCAAACGGCGGATTGAACATGATTAAAAACTTGGCAGCACCTTATGTAAATGTTCATTTCATGCCTACCGGTGGATTAAATAAAGACAATGTAAAAGATTATTTAAGCTATGACAGAATTTTTGCTTGCGGCGGAACTTGGATGGTAAAGAAGAATCTGATTTCCGAAGGAAAGTTTGATGAAATTGAAAAACTTACCAGAGAGGCAGCAGATATTGTGGCATCCGTAAGGGGATAGAACCTGTAAATAGCGTTTATCATGAAGAAAGAAGGAAGATAATGAATCTGGAATTAAAAGATAAAAAAGACTGTAAATATGATGCGGTATCCTTGGGTGAGGTAATGCTTCGCTTGGATCCCGGTGAAGGAAGAATTAAAACAGCAAGAAGCTTTCGTGCATGGGAAGGCGGCGGAGAATACAATGTAATCCGTGGACTTCGTAGATGTTTCGGTATGGATACAGCTGTACTTACTGCATTTGCTGACAATGAAGTAGGAAAGCTTATGGAAGACTTCATCCTTCAGGGTGGAGTAGACACTTCTTTGATTTACTGGAAAGAAACTGACGGAATCGGTCGTATTTGCAGAAACGGATTGAACTTTACAGAAAGAGGATTTGGTATCCGTGGAGCAAAGGGCTGTTCTGACAGAGCAAACACTGCTATTTCTCAGGCAAGACCCGAAGATTTTGACTTTGAATATATCTTTGGTGAGTTGGGAGTTCGCTGGTTACATACCGGTGGAATCTACGCAGCTTTATCCGAGCAGGCTTCCGAAACTGTTATCGAAGCTATCAAAACTGCTAAAAAGTACGGAACCATCGTTTCTTACGATTTGAACTACCGTCCTTCCATGTGGTCAGCAATCGGCGGACAGAAGAAGGCTCAGGAAGTAAATAAAGAAATTGCAAAATATGTAGATGTCATGATCGGAAATGAAGAAGACTTTACTGCATGTTTGGGATTTGAAATCGAAGGCAATGATGCCAACTTAAAAGAATTAAACATCGACGGATACAAGAAGATGATCAACGAAGCTGCAAAGGTTTACCCCAACTTTAAAGCTGTTGCTACTACTCTTCGTACTGTTAAGACCGCAACTGTAAATGACTGGTCTGCTCTTTGCTGGGCAGATGGTGAAATCTACAAGGGAATGGATTTCAAGGGACTTGAAATAATGGACCGTGTAGGTGGCGGAGATTCTTTCGCATCCGGATTTATTTATGGACTTATGACAACAGGCGATGCTGAGAAGGCAGTAAACTACGGAATCTGCCACGGTGCACTTGCTATGACTACTCCCGGAGATACTACTATGGCTTCCAAGTCAGAAGTAGAAGCTCTTATGGGTGGTGCCGGAGCAAGAGTACAAAGATAATTATTACAACAGACAAATTTTCCTCATAAAATATAAAAAACCGGAAGTCCTTTGTGACTTCCGGTTTTGCTTTTGTTATTTTTGGGCTTGTTCATGACGATATTTGGCAAAGGCCACTCGCTGGGGATTCCAACCCTGGGTCTGACAAACATTGGAACAAAAGATGGGACGGGTAATGTCCCTGGCCAGCATTTCGTCGTATTCATATTGTGCCATTGTAAATTCTCTACCACAACACTGACAGTGAAGTGTAATCTCAGGATGTACCATGGATCATATCCTCCCTCCCTATAAGATAAAGAAAGTATATCACAATTATGGGAAATGTGCTAATATATTAAGGTCTGGGAAAAGGACGTAAAATAAAGAAAAAAGGAATGGAGACAGAATCGATGACAATTTATGACGAACTGGTAGCAAGAGGTTTAATTGCACAGGTCACTGATGAAGATGAAATAAAAGACCTGATTAATAACGGAAATGCTACTTTCTATATAGGTTTCGACCCTACAGCAGACAGTTTGCATGTAGGACATTTTATGGCCCTTTGTCTGATGAAGCGTTTGCAGATGGCGGGAAATAAGCCCATTGCCCTTTTAGGTGGTGGAACCGGTATGATTGGTGACCCTTCCGGAAGAACGGATATGCGTCAGATGATGACAAAGGAGACCATTGACCACAATATTGAGTGTTTCAAAAAGCAGATGAGCCGCTTTATTGAATTTGGCGAAGGAAAAGCCCAGATGGTAAACAATGCGGACTGGCTTTTGGATTTGAACTATGTGGATGTTTTAAGAGATATCGGACCTCATTTCTCTGTAAACCGTATGCTTACCGCTGAGTGCTACAAGCAGCGTATGGAAAGAGGGTTAAGCTTCTTAGAATTTAACTACATGATTATGCAGTCTTACGACTTTTATCGTTTGTACCAGGATTATGGCTGCAATATGCAGTTCGGTGGAGATGACCAGTGGTCCAACATGCTTGGCGGAACAGAGCTTATCCGTCGTAAGCTTGGAAAAGACGCTTATGCTATGACCATTACCCTTCTTTTGAACTCCGAAGGTAAAAAGATGGGTAAGACACAGTCCGGTGCGGTTTGGTTGGATCCTGAAAAGACTTCTCCTTACGAGTTCTATCAGTACTGGAGAAATGTGGCAGATGCAGACGTATTGAAATGTTTGCGTATGTTGACCTTCCTTCCTTTGGAACAAATCGATGAGATGGACAAATGGGAAGGTGCTCAGCTCAATGAAGCAAAGGATATCTTGGCTTACGAATTAACTGAGTTGGTACACGGAAAAGAAGAAGCTGAAAAAGCAAGAGAAGCTTCCAAGGCATTGTTCGCAGGTGGAATGAGTTCTGAAAACATGCCACAGGTAAAACTTTCCGATGAAAACTTCAATGAAGAATCCATTGATATTTTGGGACTTCTTACCGCTGCTTCTTTGGCAACCAGCCGAAACGAAGCACGTCGTGCCGTTCAGCAGGGCGGTGTATCCGTAAACGGAGAAAAGATTACCGATGAAAAGGCAACCTTTACAAAAGCTGATTTCGTAGAGGATTTTGTTTTAAAGAAGGGTAAAAAGAAGTTTTGCAAGGTAACATTGTAGAGGGGGAAATGAGATGTTATTAACAGCAGGAAATGTTTTCTATTTTGATTGGGAAATCAATGTTTTGAATTGGTTCCAGAGTTTACATTCACCGGCAGCAGACGCTTTTTGGGGATTTATCACCAAGTTCGGTGACGGCGGAATCTTTTGGATGGTTTTAACCCTTGTGGTTTTAATCTTTTGTAAAGATAAACGAGTTGGCTGGACCATGTTTGGCGCTTTGGTGATCGATGTATTGCTTTGCAACATCATCTTAAAAAATGCCGTTCAGCGAAGCAGACCGTTCTGGATTTTTACAGATGTACCTATGGTGGACGGAGTATCCATTCCCGATGACTTCTCCTTCCCTTCCGGACATTCCGGAGCTTCTTTCGCAGGAGCGGTAGCGATTTTTACCAGAAATAAAAAGTGGGGAATTCCTGCCATTGTTTTGGCAGCTTTGGTAGCAATTTCCAGATTGTACCTGTTTATTCACTTCCCTACAGACGTTATGGTTGGTATCTTAATCGGTATCTTGGGAGGCGTTTGTTCCTTCTTCATTGTAAATGCATTTTACAAAGACAAGGACGAAAAGAAGTTTTTACCATTGTTTGGTCAGCCTTTCTAAGACGAAAAGGAAAGAGTTTCCTTGGAAGTTTTCATTGACGTTAAGGAATTCTTTCTGTATAGTAACAATCAAGTTATATAGATACAAACCCAATGATAAACAAGGTTTATATGAGGGAGTAGTTCGCGTCAAAGACGTGATTTGTCAACAATCTCGACAGCTCGGCTGTCTGGCAAAGATTAAAGAACGAGACTCATGTACGTGTTTTTTGCGTACATGGGTCTTTTATTGTATGTATGTGTGTGAATGAGTTATGAGTGGAATTGAATTAGTACTTTTAAGTGTGGGATTGGCCATGGATGCCTTTGCGGTAGCAATCTGTAAAGGATTGGCCATGAATCGTGTAAATGTAAAACAATGTCTTGTGATTGCTTTGTTTTTTGGTGGATTTCAGGCCGGAATGCCGGTACTGGGATGGCTTTTGGGAAGTACCTTTGCTAACAAAATTAAAATGGTGGATCATTGGATTGCCTTTCTTCTTCTAGGATACATCGGTGTTAAGATGATATCCGATGGTATAAAAGAATGGAAAGAAGAGACAAAGGTGGAGGAGATGGACCCGCCCCTGGATTTGAAGGAGCTTCTTATTTTGGCGGTGGCAACCAGTATAGATGCTCTAGCAGTGGGAATTACCTTTTCCTTTTTGGAAGTGGCAATCGCAACGGCAGCAGCGGTCATCGGTATTATCACTTTTGTTATTTCCGCCGGAGGTGTTTACGTGGGAAACATCTTTGGGGAGCGATACAAAACAAAGGCTCAGATTACCGGTGGTGTTATTCTGGTTATATTGGGTCTTCGAATTTTAATTACCCATTTAATGGGAATAGAATAATATAAAAAAAATAAAAGAGTAAAAGGAGTATTATATGGAGACAATCAAAGTTGTTGTAATTTTGTTGGTGGGATTTGCCCTTTTGATCAAAGGTGCGGATTTCTTTGTGGAAGGAGCCTCTTCCGTAGCAAAGATTTTAAAGGTACCGGCGATTATTATTGGTTTGACCATTGTAGCTATGGGAACATCCCTCCCGGAGTTAGCGGTTTCCGTTACGGCATCTCTTTCCGGAAACAATGCATTGGCAGTATCCAATGTAGTGGGTTCTAACTTATTTAACCTGATGGTGGTTTTGGGAGCATCTGCTTTAATGAATCCCATTATTGTAGGAAAGGATACCATTAAAAAGGATTATCCATTTTCTGTTGCCTGCGCCATCTTGCTGTTGGTTCTTGGTATCATCGGTATGGAGTTAGGCTTTGTAGACGGTGTGATTTTACTGGTAATCTTTATTGGATTTATTTTGTATCAGGTATTTGGTGCTTTATCCGCAAGAAAAGCCGGAAAAGAAGAGGAAGCTGAGGAAGAAGATATAAAGGTAATCCCTTTTTGGCTTTCTTTGATTTATATTGTAGGCGGAGCGGTTGCTATTAAGTTTGGAGGAGATTTCGTAGTAGACTCCGCAGTTACGATTGCCACTGCTTTGGGACTGTCACAGACATTGATCGGTCTTACCATTGTTGCTTTGGGAACTTCTCTTCCGGAGCTTGCCACCTCCGTGGTTGCTGCGAAAAAGGGTGAGCTGGACATGGCTGTGGGAAACGTGGTTGGTTCCAATGTATTTAACATTTTGATGATTTTGGGTGTGGCATCTTTCCTTTCACCCATTTCCTTCTTAACAGAAAACATTATTGATATCGCCATTTTATTGGTATTTTCATTGATTACCTGGTTGCTTTGCTGGACCAAAGGAAAGTTGGAGAAAAAAGAAGGAATTTTGATGATTGCTCTTTATGTAGCCTATGTGGTTTATATCTGTGTAAGAGCCTTAGCTTAAATATGATTTTAAAACCACCTCAATGAGAGGTGGTATATTTTTGTCTTTTTTTACACATATTTGTGCAACGCGTGTGCAAAAATGGGTTGTTTATTATGCAAAATGGGGAAAAAGAATTCTGAGAGAGAAATTTGCTTGCAAATTCCGTCAAATCCATTTAAAATCCTTCATGGTTGAAGTGTGTGAAAAAATTGAATATTTAGCAAAACAGGCGAAAGCCTGCGACGCAAAGCTATAGGGACTTTAACATGTCAGCCAGTTGCATACTTAAAATTTTTAGCGCTTAGAGGAGACGTGCGTCCTGAGGTGCTATTTTTTTTATGTTTTTTTTGAAAGTTGAAAGGTGAAAAAATGAAGAAAAATCAGAAGTTGGTAAGAAATGTGTTGCTGTTTGCTTCAGCATTGGCATTATTAATGGCAACGACCATTGCAATTATTGGTATCTCTTATACGAAGAAAGCGTACTATGAGTCTTTTGAGGAAGAGTTACACGCCGCTGCAGTTATGTTGCAGGGCCAGATTTCCAATGAGTGGGTAGGAAACTGGTCAGAAAAAGACGGTGTGGTTTATAAGGGTAATACGGATATTCATGATCCGTTGGAAGAACAATTGGATTCTTTGTATAAGGAAACCGGCATTAGTTTCACCTTCTTCTACGGTGATACCCGTTATGTAACATCTTTGACAGATGCAGAAACGGGAGAGCGCATGGAAGGAACCACCGCCTCTGAAGAAATCGTGGAAACGGTTTTGAAAAGCGGAGAAGAGCATTTGGCTATGAACTTTGAAATTGGTGGTGATAACTTCTATGCCTACTATATCCCGGTAAGTGATGCACAGGGAAATATCATTGGTATGGTATTTGCCGGAAGAGAAACGGATATTGTGGAGAAAGCTTTGTTTAACGCAAGAATTACTATTGCAGGTATCTATCTGTTTTTCTTCTGCTTAAATCTTACATTGGGACATATTTTTGTAAAACGTTCCGACCGGGCAATGAAAGATATTCTTGGTGGTTTGCATAAGTTGGAAGACGGAAAGCTTTCCTTCTTTATAGATGATCAGACCTTTGACCGAAAAGATGAGTTGGGAATCATCGCTTCAAGTTCTGCAGAACTTCGTGATAAGCTACAAGATGTAATACATACTACCTTGGATCTTTCCGACGAGGTAACAAAATCCGGAGAGTCTTTGGCTTCTTCCGCAGATACAGCTTCCCATGTTGCAGAGCAGGTAACCAATGCAGTGGAAGAAATCAGTAAGGGTGCGGTTTCTCAGGCTGAAAACGTAGAGTTTTCACTTTCCAATACGGAAGAAATGGGACAGAGCATTGATGATATTACCGGTAGCGTGGACAATTTGACAACCGCAGCAGCAGAAATGCAGCAGGATGCGGAAAAAACCGTTGAAGCCATTAATGAATTGATGAATCAAAATGAGACGGTTATGGAATCTATGACAGAGATTCATGGACAGATTAAAAATACAAACAATGCGGTTAAGGAAATTGCGGAAGCTTCTAATATTATTACTTCGATTTCTGAGCAGACCAATTTGTTGTCATTAAACGCTTCCATTGAGGCAGCTCGTGCTGGCGAATATGGAAGAGGGTTTGCGGTAGTTGCATCAGAAATTGGTTCTTTGGCTGTTCAGTCCAAGGAAGCAGCGGTATCTATCGGACAAATTGTTAGCCAGTTGGTGGCAGAATCTCAAAAGAGTGTAGATACCATTGAGGACTTAAACGATGCATTTCAGAGTCAAAACAAGCAGTTGAACGAAACCAAGGATGACATGGACGGCGTAGTGGTAAATGTAACCAGTGTTGATTCCAGTGCCAAAGTGATTTCCGACAAGGTACATATGTTGAATAAGCTGAAGGCAAGCTTTAATGATATTATTGAAGAGCTTTCTGCAATCTCTCAGCAAAATGCCGCATCTTCTCAGGAGACCAATGCATCTATGGAAGAGTTGAATGCTACCTTTGCTATGATTGCAGAATCCGCATCGGATTTGCGTTGCCTTGCTGAGGCTTTGAATGAAAAGATGAACTTCTTCTCTTTAGAAGAGGCATAAATAATACGGTAGAAAAAATCCATGGAAACTCTTATAATGAGTGTAACGACATTCATTAGGAGGGTTATCATGGATTTTTTTAATAAATTAAGTGATTCCATTGTTTCTGCGGGAAAAGAAGTAACCGAAAAAGCAAAGGATATGACAGACGCAGGCAGACTACAGTATGATATCAGTAAGAAAAAGGCAGATATCAACGATAAATACCGTGCCCTTGGAAAGAAATATTATTCCGAACATCGGGACGAAAAGGACGACTCCATTGTTTCCATTACAGCTGCATTGGAAGAACTTCATGACATGGAAAGACGTCTTGCTGATGTAAAGGGCGGTATTCGTTGCGACAAGTGTGGAGCTATTGTTCCCAACGGTTCTTCTTTCTGTGGAAAATGTGGTGCCAAGGTGGGAAATATCTTTGAGGACGAAGACGAGGATATTTTCGACGGCGAAGCGGAAGAGTAGTATCGTTTATTTGACCGGCTTGATTTTTTGAGGCGGTGTGTTTTTTTTAAGGGGAGGTAGACGATATGTACTATTCCAGTTTTGGGGTGCTGGCTATTATATTACATTTAATTATCAACTACGATTTGTTGCTAAAAGACGAATATCGTGATTTGTTGCCGGCAAATTCATATTACAGAAGGTATTTAATCAGCCTGCTTTTGTTTTATTTCGCTGATGTAATATGGGGATTTTTATACGAGAAAAAATGGGTTCTGGCGGTCTATGCAGATACATCACTGTTTTTCTTGTCTATGGTAGTCACGGTGTTATTTTGGACGAGATTTGTGATGAATTACTTAAACGACCACAGCTTGTTTCGTACGGTTTTGACAATCGCCGGATGGGGCATTTTTATATATGAGGTGGTTTGTCTTTTCATCAACCTGTTTCATCCTGTTTTGTTTCGCTTTTATGAGGACGGGCGGTATGAGCCATTGCCCGGGCGCTATATTACGCTGGGCTTGCAGATGATACTCTTTTTGGTGGCATCGGTATATTCGCTTTTGGTATCTATTCGAAGTGATGGAAAGATGAGATTTCACTATCGCACCATTGGTATTTCCGGGGTAGCGATGACGATTTTTATCGTATTACAGGCGACTGACCCACTGCTTCCCTATTATTCCGTCGGATGTATGATGGGAACAGCGCTTTTGCATACCTTCGTATTGGAAGATGAAAAAAGAGACCGTCGGAAGGCTTTAGAGGAACTTCTGGAGCGGGAGAAGCAGCACCGTATTGAGCTGGAGACTGCAAAGCGAATTGCATACACGGACTCTTTGACAGGAGTAAAAAGCAAACACGCCTACTTTGAAATGGAAAATGCTATGGACCGTCGAATTGTGGAGGAAGGTTTATCCGAGTTTGGTGTCGTGGTCTTTGATTTGAATGGTTTAAAACAAATCAATGACACCTTTGGCCACGAAGAGGGAGACCGTTTTATCAAGGCGGCCTGTCGTATGATTTGCGGAATCTTTCAGCACAGTCCGGTATTTCGTACCGGAGGAGACGAATTTGTGGTGGTACTGGAAGGAGAAGATTTCAAAAACCGAAAAGCCCTTTTGGAGCATTTTGACAAAGAGATTGAAGAAAATGCGAGAAAGGGAGAAATGGTGATTGCTTCCGGATGTGAGATATATACGGAGGATCAGGATAATTGTTACCAGACGGTATACGAGAGAGCCGACCGGAGGATGTACAGCCGGAAAGCCCATCTAAAAGAGATTACAAAGAAATATACATAATAAAAACTCTAATCTTTTGGGAGAGAAAGCATCCCGGGAGATTAGAGTTTTTGTTTTGTGGGTGTATATTCAATAATGTCGTTTATAGAGCAATGAAGAGTAAGCTTTATAATCCGAAAGGTTTTTTACCTTTTGGATTTTTTTAATATTTTTTTCTTCATTTGGATACAGGTATTGCCAAAAGGCCCAAAACTCCTTCATTCGATGAAGTACCGGTTTTTCTCCAGAAAAGCGTTCTTCATATCGTGCCAATAAGTCGTTTCGAAAATCAGAAAATTTTTCGTAATCAAAATCGGTAGTGAAGTCTGATGAGACTTTTTCTTTGAGAGTCAAATCTTTTGCGGATGGATTTTCAACGGATAACGAAGCGTAGCTTTTATATTCAACTGCCAGAGACGGTTTGGTAATCAGCGCTCGTCCAATCATCACCGCATCCATTTTTCCATAGGTTAAAAGTGTCCGGGAAATATCTTCGCAACGTTTGATTTCTCCATTGAAAACCAGTGGTATATCGCAGTGTTTATAGGCATATTCAAAGAAGTCCTCCCGGATGGGTTCTTTGTAAAAATCCGACTGAATACGTGGGTGGATAGTCAGTTCTGATATAGGGTATTTCTTAAAAATCTCCAGGATTTCATAGAATTCTTCCGGCTCATAGCGTCCCAATCGGGTTTTAACAGAAATGGATGGGGTCTTTGCTCCTTTGCCGTCACAAACACCGGGAAGCTTTTCAAACACTTCGTACAACAGTTCATCCAGCAATTCCGGATAGAATAAAAGGCCGCTTCCCTTCTTTTTCGCCACAACGGTTCCACTGGGGCAACCCAAATTGAAATTGATTTCTTTATAACCCATTTGGATAATTTCCCCTGCTGCCCATAGAAAATGCTTAGCATTGTTGGTTAGAAGCTGAGGAACGGTAATATCCACGGGATTCTTCTTTGGGTCTATTTCGTCAAACTCCCGGGTGGTAAACTTCAAATTGGCATTGGGGGACAAAAAAGGCGTAAAATATTTGTCTACGCCACCGTAGTACTCCAAAAAGGTTTTTCGATAGATATTGTCTGTAACCCCTTCCAGGGGCGCTAAATAAATCTTTTTCATAGTATTTATTTATAAAGCACAAAAGCTGTCGGGTCAATGTTTATTGACCGCATATTTAAAATTGTTTTATAATCATTATATATAATTGTACGGGATTTTTGATATTTTATTGTGGGGGGAGCAATATGAAGTCAATAAATACGAAAAGTTCTAAGGTTGTGGCGCTGGTAGGTACCATAGCAGTGCTTTTGATTCTAATATTGGGAACCTTCTGGTCCGGCAAAAAAGCCGGAGGGGATACCCAGCAGGCAGTGCGAAATGTCAGCCTGTTTTATTTGGACGAGCTTGCCGGACGTAGAGAACAGGTCGTGGCTTCTACTTTGAGCGATTATATTTCTGATATGGATGTGGAAGTCGGACTTTTGACGCCAGAGGATTTAAGCTCCACCGAGAATCTGCAGGCTTACCAGTTACGGATGAAGCAGCTTTACGGACTGGAGAAATTTGCCTTTGTGGACGAGTCCGGAACAATATACACCTCCAGAGGTACGCGAAATGATATCGACCGCTATGCCTTTAATTATCAATCTCTTTCCGAACCTGAGATTTCCATTAAAGACGAAGGGGAAGAAAATTTTAAGATTGTAGTTGCTGTACCGACAGACCAGCTTTCATACGAGGGTCATCATCTGGTGGTTTGCTTTATGGAAATGGATATGGAGCAAATGCTGGATGATATTTCCCTACAGTCCGGTTCCAATAAGACAACATTCTGCAATATCTATACATCCGAGGGTCATTCTTTAACCAATACGGTTTTAGGTGGACTTTCCAGTGACAATAATCTTTTAGAGGCTCTGAAAACCGCTTCCTTTGAGGAAGGCTACTCCATTGATACGATTATGAAGGATTTTTCCGAAAGAAACACCGGAGTCGTTTCCTTTACCTACAACGGTATCAAAGAAACCATGTATTATGTTCCCATACATCGTACAGATTGGATGTTGACCTATTTGATTCGGGAAAGTGTAATCAGTGAGCAAATAGATACGATTGCTGAGGGCATTGTTCGTCGTAATTTCATCCTGGCGGTTATGACGACCCTTGTAATGGTAGGAATTTTTCTTGTAATGCTGATACAAACAAGAAAAACCACAAAGCTTATGATGGAAAGGGAAACATCTGAATTGATGCACCAGGAACTGGAAGAACGTATCGCCTTGCAGGATCAGCTGCTGGAGCAGGAAAAGAAAAGAGCGCAGTTGGATAGCATGATTACTGCTTTGGCATCGGATTACCGAAGTGTATACTATGTCAATCTGGAGTCTGATGACGGAATCTGTTACCGTAGCGGGGCAACAGAGGAAATAGAGACAGTGGACGACGAGTTTTGTTTTTCCGAGGCTTTTACCCAATATGCCCAAAAATATGTGGATGAAGAGTACAGAGACCAGTTTTTAGAGTTTATACGTCCGGAGAATATTCAAAAAGAGTTAAAAACCAATACCATCATTGCGTTTCGGTATCTGACAAAAAAAGACGGTATGGAATCCTATGAAATGTTACGAATGGCAGATGTAAACAGAGGCGGGGAATCGGGAAGTGACAAGGTACACGCAGTTGGCGTAGGATTTACGGACATAGATGAAGAAATGCGAGATTCACTTGCCAAGAATCAGGCGTTGTCTGATGCCTTAAAGACAGCGGAAGAAGCCAGCAAGGCAAAGACAACGTTTTTATCCAGTATGAGTCATGAGATTCGAACTCCCATGAATGCCATAATCGGATTAGATGCGCTGGCATTAAATGACCCGGATATTTCCGATTCTACAAAGGATTATCTGGAAAAAATAGGAAGCAGCGCACAGCATCTTTTAAGTTTAATAAACGATATTTTAGATATGTCCAGAATCGAGTCCGGACGAATGGTACTAAAAAACGAGGAATTTACTTTTTCCAAACTCATAGAGCAGATTAACGTGATTTTCAGCAGCCAGTGTCAGGAAAAAGGACTGGATTACAACTGTGTTATTGAAGGTCATTTAAAAGATTATTACATTGGAGACAGCGTTAAGTTACGACAGGTTTTGATTAACATTTTGGGAAACGCTGTGAAATTTACACCGACAGGTGGAAAAGTGGAGCTTCTGATTAAAAAAACAGGTGGATTTGATGGAAGGTCTGCCCTTCAGTTCCAGGTTTCTGATACGGGAATAGGTATGAGTAAAGAGTATCTTCCAAAGATTTTTGATACCTTCAGTCAGGAAGATGCGGGAGCCACCAATAAGTACGGAAGTTCCGGACTTGGAATGGCTATTACCAAAAATATCGTAGAAATGATGAATGGTGATATTCAGGTAGAAAGTGAAAAAAATGTCGGTACAGTTTTTACCATAAACCTGACACTAATGGATTCAGAGCGAAGTTTAGAGGATGATGAAGATATGGAAATCCATCCTCGGGATATGAAGGTTTTGGTGGTGGATGACGACCCTCTTGCCTGCGAACAGGCAAAGCTGGTACTGTCTCAGGCAGGTATTGTGGCAGAGTCGGTCGAATCCGGAAGTGATGCGATGGAGTTAGTAAAACTGTCTCAGGCAAGACAGGAGCCATACAACCTTATCATTGTTGACTGGCAGATGCCGGAAATGGATGGTGTGGAAACTTCCAGACAAATCCGGACTGTGATAGGCCGGGATACAGCGGTTATTATCTTAACGGCTTACAACTGGGACGATATCTATGAAGAAGCCATAAGTGCCGGAGTGGATAGCTTTATTGCGAAGCCTCTTTTTACGGAAAATCTTTTAAACGAGATAAAAAAAGTTATAAAAAAGAAGCATCTGGATAAAGGGGAAAAAGAAAAGGTCAATCTGGAAGGTCGACGGGTTCTTTTGGCAGAAGATGTGGATATCAATGCACAGATTATGATGGAAGTACTGGGCATGCGCCATATAGAAGCGGAACATGCCGTAAACGGAAAAGTTGCGGTGGAAATGTATAAATCCCAACCGGATGGCTATTATGATGCGATTTTAATGGATATGCGTATGCCGGAAATGGACGGTCTTGAAGCAACAAAGATCATAAGAGCTATGGAAAAACCGGATGCAAAAGAAATACCCATTATTGCCCTAACGGCAAATGCCTTTGATGAAGACGTTCAGCAGAGCTTACAGGCAGGATTGAATGCGCATCTTAGCAAACCCATAGAGCCGGATGTCCTCTTTGAAACACTGGAAAAACTCATTCATTAGAAGGAAATACAGCGAAAACTGGTTGGTATTACAGCCTAAAAATGGTATAATGCCTTTGCATTCTGACGTTGTTTGAATGTAATAACCCTCATTTGGGATAGATTGGAGAATGAAAATGGCAAATAAAGGACCATACTACATGACAACAGCCATCGCATACACATCCGGTAAGCCTCATATAGGAAATACCTATGAGATCGTGTTAGCTGATGCGATTGCAAGATTTCGTCGTCAGGAAGGTTATGATGTATTTTTCCAGACCGGATCTGATGAACATGGACAGAAGATTGAAGAAAAAGCAAAGGAAGCAGGCATCACTCCCAAGGAGTATGTAGACAATGTTTCCGGCGAGATTAAAAATATCTGGAATTTGATGAATTCATCTCATGACAAGTTTATCCGTACTACGGATGAAGATCACGAGAAGCAGGTTCAGAAGATTTTCAAAAAGTTATATGACCAGGGTGATATTTACAAAGGCTCTTACGAGGGCTGGTACTGTGTACCGGACGAAAGCTTTTGGACAGAGTCTCAACTTGTGGACGGAAAGTGCCCCGACTGCGGACGTCCCGTACAGAAGGCTTCTGAGGAAGCATACTTCTTCAAAATGAGCAAATATGCAGATCGTTTAATTGAGCATATCAATACCCATCCTGAATTTATTCAGCCTGTTAGCCGTAAAAACGAGATGATGAACAACTTCCTCATCCCGGGACTTCAGGATTTGTGTGTATCCCGTACCTCATTTACCTGGGGAATTCCGGTTACCTTTGATCCTAAGCACGTTACTTACGTTTGGTTGGATGCTTTGACCAACTATATTACCGGTATCGGATACGACGCTGACGGAAACCACAGTGAACAGTTTAAGAAATACTGGCCTGCAGACTTGCATTTGATTGGAAAGGATATTATCCGTTTCCATACAATTTACTGGCCAATCTTTTTAATGGCCCTAGATATTCCTTTGCCGAAGCAGGTGTTTGGTCATCCTTGGCTGATTCAGGCGGACGGCAAGATGTCTAAGTCAAAGGGAAATGTAATTTACGCAGATGATTTGGTGGATTTGTTCGGTGTAGATGCGGTTCGTTACTTCCTTATTCATGAAATGCCATTTGAAAATGATGGAGTAATTTCATGGGAGCTTTTAGTAGAACGTATTAACTCTGACTTGGCAAATACCTTAGGTAACCTTGTGAATCGTACCATTTCAATGAGTAATAAATACTTTGATGGTGTAGTTTCTGACAAGGGTGCGAAAGAAGAAGTAGATGAGGACTTAAAGGCAGTGGTTACTTCTGCTCGTGACAAGGTAGAAGCAAAGATGGCTGATCTTCGTGTGGCAGATGCTGTTACAGAAGTGTTTGCTGTATTTAAGCGCTGCAACAAATATATTGATGAGACAGAGCCTTGGGTTTTGGCTAAGGATGAAGCAAAGTCCGACAGACTTTCTACTGTTTTGTACAATTTGGTAGAGTCTATTACCATCGGAACTTCTTTGTTAAAGAGCTTTATGCCAGAAACCGCTGAGAAGATTTTTGCTCAGTTAAATGCCAAGGAAGTTGCTTATGATGATTTGAATACCTTTGGTCATTACGAAAACGGAACCAAGGTTACAGATACCCCTGAAATTCTTTTCGAACGTTTGAAGTTGGATGAAGTGATGGAAAAGGTTGCCGTAATTGAAGAAAAGCAGGCAGCTTTAAGCGGAGCTGCTTCTACTGAAACAGAAGAGGTAGACGGAATTGATATCGAGGCGAAACCTGAAATCACCTTTGACGATTTTGGAAAGATGCAGTTCCAGGTAGGTGAAATCATTGCCTGTGAAGAAGTTCCCAAGTCCAAGAAGCTTTTATGCTCTCAGGTTAAAATCGGAAGCCAGACCAAGCAGATTGTGTCAGGTATTAAGAAATACTATTCAGCTGAAGAGATGGTAGGCAAAAAAGTTATGGTTTTAGTGAACTTAAAACCTGCAAAGCTTGCCGGTGTATTGTCTGAAGGAATGCTTCTTTGTGCAGAAGATGCAGAGGGAAATCTTTCTCTTATGACTCCAGAAAAGGAGATGCCTTCAGGTGCGGAGATTTGTTAAATGATTTTTGAAAGTCATGCACATTATGATGATGAGAGGTTCGATTCAGATAGAGTCGAACTTCTTTCATTGATGCAAAAGAAAAACGTGGGGCGGATTATAAATGTTGGCTCCACCTTAAAGTCCAGCCAAACTTCCTTGGATTTAGCTAGGGAGTATGAGTTTATCTATGCGGCACTTGGGGTTCACCCCAGCGATATTTCCTGCCTGGAGGAAACCCCCGAGGGGTTGGATTGGATTTATCAGACGGCCAAAAAAGAAAAAAAAGTAGTGGCCATAGGTGAAATTGGATTAGACTATTATTGGGATAAGGAAGAAAAAATCCACAAAAAGCAGCGACAGCGTTTTTTGGAACAGTTGGAGATTGCAAAGAAACTGGATCTTCCTGTGATTATTCATTCCAGAGATGCGGCTGAAGAGACCTTATCCATTATGAAGGAGGCAGCAAAGCAGGGAATCCGCGGCGTGATTCACTGTTATTCCTATTCTCCGGAGTTGGCGGAAGAATATGTGAAGTTGGGATACTATATCGGCGTTGGCGGAGTGGTGACCTTTAAAAACGGAAAGAAGTTAAAAGAAACGGTGCGACGGATTCCATTAAAGCGAATTTTGGTGGAAACGGATTGCCCTTATATGACCCCATCTCCTTTTCGAGGAGAGCGGAACGATTCTACTTTTATCCCCTATGTGATTCAGGAAATTGCAAAACTAAAAGAAATCACTCAGTCCGAGGTAGAAGATATCACAGCAAAAAATGCCTATGAGCTTTTTTCTCGGGTGAAATAACTTTCACATTTGTTTTGAAGTATGTTTTAATGATAGAAAGACTAACTATTAAAAGTCAAGTTGAAAAAAGATATTTTTTGAATAAAGTGCAGAAATGCATTTTAGATATATTTTGAACTCAGTTAGAGTTAGATGAACCTTGAAAACTGCATGACCAAAAGAGCATCTATGTAG
>JAILJP010000084.1 GCA_024694625.1 Lachnospiraceae bacterium
CAAAACTCCGGTGGCAAAAATCGCTACCATCATAAGTAGGAAGTTTTCTGTTCGGTTATAAACCGTTACTCCAATGGTTGCCGCAACTACTGTGGCCGCTCCCAAACTGATACCACAGGTGCCTAAGGTGTAAATAAAAACAGCACCGGTGGCAACAACTGCCAAAACCACACCTTCGTTAAATACAATTTGCAAATACATATCCAGCCGATAGCCTGCAGACTGAACCACTCCGATAAATACGAAAAACAACACTACCAATGCAATCATAGGAAGGAGTCCAATTATGGTTTGCATTAGTTTTAAAATCTTAAACTTTTTTTCTTCTGACATAGCAAACTCCTTAAATCATGTAATTTATAATGTCGCCATCGCATAATGTGGCACTTCTTAAAAACTCTTTGGTAATCTTTCCGTCTTTCATAATGAGAATGCGATCACTCATTCCAATCAGTTCCGGTAATTCCTCGCTGATTAACAGAATGGCTTTTCCCTGTTTCTTCAAATCATTCATAAGATTGTACATAGCCTGTTTCACACCAATGTCCACTCCTCTGGTAGGACAGTCTAAAATTAAGATCTCACTGCCGCAGCCAATCCATTTTCCAAAGACAACCTTCTGCTTGTTTCCTCCGGACAGTTGAGATGTAAGCTGATTTCGGCTGGCACATTTGATAGACAAATCCGAAATCTGTTTATCCACGTATTCGATTTCCTTTTTATTGGTAATCAAAAAGTTTCCAATCTTATATTCATCCATTCCTGCAATGGCGATGTTGTCTCGAATATCTGCATTTAAACAAAGAGATTCCACATCTCTGTCTTTGGATACGTAACCGATTTTTTCTTCTACAGCATCATGAGCACTTTTAATACGCTTGTCCCCAAAGGCAATCACCTCTCCGGTTTCCAAAGGCAGCGCTCCAAACAATGCTTTTCCCAGGTCATGCATTCCGCAGGAAGCCAAACCACCGATACCAAGGATTTCTCCTTCATGAAGAGAAATGCTAATATCTTTTAATCCCTCTTTATAGGTCAGATGTTTTCCTTCCAAAAGAATCTTTTCTCCATGACTACAATCGTAGTCGCTTCGATAATAATCTCCCTGTAACTCACGACCAATCATGGAAGTACGAATTTCATCAGCATCGAATTCTTCCTTTCTAAAGGTACGAATCAGATTTCCATCTCGAAGTACTGTTAAGGTGTCGCACACATCCATAATCTCTTCCAAATCATGGGAGATAAAAATCACAGATTTTCCTTCCTTGCGATAACGGTTCATGAGGTTGTACATGATTTCTCTTCCATCCTGAGAAAGAGCTGTACTGGTTTCATCAATCACCAAAATTTTTGGATCCTTCATGGCAACCTTGGCAATTTCCACCAGCTTTCTGGTTTGGAAATCCAAACTCGCCATAGGTGTGGAACCTTTTACATCCGATACTCCGATGGCTTCCATCACCTCATCCGCTCTAGCATTTAGTTTTTTCTTTTGAACAATACCAATCTTGTTTTTAAAGGCATCCATTTCCCCAAGGAAAATATTTTCAGCTACGGTTACACCTGATATGGTTCCGCTTTCCTGAACCACCATTCCGATTCCCTTTTGGAGGGCATCTATCATACTTGCTGGTGTCCACTGTTGTCCCTGAAATATCATTTCTCCCTCATTGGCCTTTTGCATTCCTGCAGCAATGGAAGAAATCGTGGACTTTCCGGATCCGTTTTCTCCAATCAGTCCTCTAATCTCGCCGGGATAAACCTCTAAATTCACTTGATTCAATGCAACTACACTTCCAAATCTCTTTGAAATGTTTTTCATTACAAGCATTGCTTCACTCATGATTCCCACCCTTTCGTTTCACACTTTGTATTTTCATTATAATTTCGTTTTTATTTTCTAAAATTCACAAATCAGCACAGTTTTATTGAGCTTTTCCGATATGGTTCTACGGTTTTATAAGAAAAGTTGATTTTTTTTGACATTTCTACGTTTTGCGGTTATGCTTTTTTTGACTTTGATATATAATCCAAAAATATCAAAACACATACGAGATTTTCATTTTACGGAAGGAAAAGACATGGAATATAACGCACTAAAACAGGGAATTTATAATTATACGGAAGAAGAAATCTTCTATCAGGATTACTACAATGCCAGACAGGATCCAAAGGAACTCCAACATTTTTTAAATACTTTGGATATGGATATGGTTTTAAAAAATCATCGACTGATTATAGAGAAACCGGAAACTATTCCGGAGAAGTTTTTGGACTCCTATTTTTTTGATCTTTCCAATAATGACTCTATCGTTATTCAAAAACATGCAAGATACAGTCCAGCCATTAAACACAGTCATACTTTTTTTGAAATCGCCTTTGTTTATGACGGAAAATGCCATCAGAATATTTCCGGTCAAAATATCGAGCTTCGCGCCGGAGATATCTGTATTGTACCTCCCGGAATTGAGCACTCCATTTCTGTCTTTGACGATACCATTGTGTTTAATGTTATGCTTCGAAGAGATACTCTGCACTCCATGTTTTATTCTTTTTTAAATACATCAAATATTTTGTCCTCTTTCTTTTTGAACAATATCTATTCAAAAAAAGCCAATGACTATATCATTTTTCACACAGGAGAGGATGATACTATAAAGGAATCTTTTATTCGCATGTATTGGGAATCCACCAATCGGCAGTTATACTATTACAACGCTATTACCACCACCCTGCTTTTAGACTTTTATCTTTTGATCAGAAACTATGGTGAATCCGTTCAAATGCCACTGTTTGACAGCAAGATTGATGTCCAGCGCTATGCTTTGATTCAATATATTCAAGAAAACTATAAGGAGATTTCTCTAACGGACCTCTCTCAAAAGTTTCACTATTCCAATGAGTATGCCTCTCGAATGATTAAGGAGCTTACCGGCATGACCTATACAGAAATCTTGCGAACGGTACGTATTGAACGGTCCCAGGATTTGCTTTCCAACTCCACCATGACGGTATCCAGCATTGCAGAGGCTGTGGGTTATGACACGACAGAACATTATATCCGTCAGTTTAAAAAGCACACCGGGATGACTCCCTCTGCATATCGTAAGCAGTCCACTTCTATACGAAACTTTTGATTATTTTACCGGTATAAATATTCTCTTTTTCTATCGAAGTTTGGCGCTTTGTTAATATATTATTTTCTTTGTTAAATATTTAATTGGATTGTTAAAAAATTATTTTGGATTGTGCGCAATTTAATTTGATGGTATACTACGTTTGTGTGATGGATACTACACAAGCGTGGTATTTTTTACATATTTATTACTCGACATAATGATGAAGGAGGATGAAACATGAAGAATTATTTTGATCTAACCGGACAGGTTGCCATTGTAACCGGCTGTTCCACAGGTTTGGGTGTACAGATGGCAAAGGCACTTGCCAGCCAGGGTGCAAAGATTGTACCGGTTGCACGTAGACAGGAAATGATCGAGGCTGTAGCAAAGGAAATTACCGATGAATTTGGGGTAGAAACCTTCCCTATTCGTTGCGACATTACCGATACCGATATGGTAAACGATATGGTAAAGCAAGTCGTAGATAAATTTGGCAGAATTGATATTTTGATTAACAATGCAGGAACCGGCGCAGTTGCCCCTGCAGAAGATATTACCGATGATCAGTTTGCAAACGAAATGAACATCGATTTATTCGGAAGCTTTAAAGTTGCCCGTGCCGTTGCAAAGCAGGCTATGATTCCCGCAGGCTACGGACGTATCATCAATATCGCATCCATGTACGGATTAGTAGGAAACAAGGTTGCTCCTTCTTCTCCTTATCACGCTGCAAAAGGTGGTGTTGTAAACCTTACCCGCGGTCTTGCCGGTGAATGGGGTGTAAAGGGCATCAACGTAAATGCGATTTGTCCCGGATATTTCTACACACCTCTTACAAAAGAGACTTTGGATTCTGATTTCTTCCAGGCAAATGCAAAGACTATGATTCCTTTGGAGCGTTATGGAAATGAAGGGGAATTGGATACTGCAGTATTGTTCCTTGCATCCAAGGCTTCTTCCTATGTAACAGGAACCATGATTCCTGTTGATGGAGGATATACCTGTATGTAA
>JAILJP010000002.1 GCA_024694625.1 Lachnospiraceae bacterium
AATGCAAAGACTATGATTCCTTTGGAGCGTTATGGAAATGAAGGGGAATTGGATACTGCAGTATTGTTCCTTGCATCCAAGGCTTCTTCCTATGTAACAGGAACCATGATTCCTGTTGATGGAGGATATACCTGTATGTAAGCAGGTAGAATACCGAATTAATACTCAATTAATCATCCCCCTGAGTGCGTGGATGTTATTCCATTAGGTACCGTCGGTTTCTAAGTGTCTACCGTCGCTCGTCAAGTAGCTCGGCCTGCGTTGCGGTGCGGATGTCCAGTGGACATCTCTGCGCAGCAGAAGCACCGACCGAGTCGGGAGACGAGAAAAGTCCTCGGCCGAACACTTCGCTCGGTACACACGTAAGAAACCTTTGTAAAAAGGAATAACATCCACACACTCGGAGGGATTTTAAATTTAGATGATTAGATTAATTGCTTATCTGCAAGCAATGCTCAATAGCTATAGCTCTACTATATTCAGCAAAAAATTTTCCCGTGTTTTTACGCATAAAGCCCACTGATATTCGTCATTCAAAGAATGGGTTTCAAAGTAATACTCTTTCCTTTTATCATCTTCTATAATCGCATAGGGAAGATGATGCATATCCAACGTGACACTGCGCAAGTTTTCCTCCTTAGGGTAAGCACACTTAATATAGCTTTCCTTACAGGTCCAATAGCGTAGGAATTCTTCGCTGGGGTTTGGGGCATTTCGCACTGTTGCTTCTTCTGATTCCGCAAAGATATGGTCGGAATACAAAGGAAGATTTTTTCGAAGGTATTCCACATCCACGCCAATGGGCAGATCCGATATTCCACAAATGACATAGTCCTTGGAATGAGAAAAAGAAAAGTCCAATCCTACGTTCATGGCAGAAGGATCCATGCCGGTTTTTTCCACCATCACCTTTGCGAAACAATCATAGAGTCGGGGCTTTTTCTCCTCGTAAGACACTGCCAATTCCTCAATATCCAAGCCCCGTTCCGTGAGTCCCTTCCACAAAAGAATCTCACAGACACAGCTTCGGATTTGATCTTTTTCATCCTTTTTCCTAAGGGCGATTTCCCGACGGGCGGGGGACACCATGGACAAAAGATGTTCCAAATCCTTGGAATCATATTCTTTGATATTTTTCATATATACGGTTACAAATCCCATGTTTCTGCTCCAAAGGAAGTTCATTTTTCTTAACAAAAAAATTATAAAACCCAGCTTCTACATTTGCAAGACAGCCCTAATTTCATTCGTGGAATTCTCTTTTCTCTTTCATTTTTTTTAAAGATACACTATGATATCTTCCATAAGAATTTACATAATAAAGGAAGGGACACTCTATGATTCGACCTGCAACGCCAAAGGACGCTACTCAAATTCAAAACATCTATGCATATTACGTGGCAAACACCGCCATTACCTTTGAATACGAAATTCCATCTGTGGAAGAAATGGAGGCACGAATCACCCATACATTGGATAAGTATCCCTACTTTGTGGTAGAGGAAGATGGGGTTATCAAAGGCTATGCCTATGCCGGCGCTTTTCATGAAAGAGCAGCCTACAGCCACTGCGCTGAGCTTTCCATCTATTTAGAAAAAGATGAAAAAGGAAAGGGCTATGGGAAAGCCCTCTATGGCGCCTTGGAAAAAGCCCTTGGAGAAATGGGTATTCTAAACCTTTATGCCTGCATTGGAGATCCCATCATTGAAGACGAGTATCTTACCAAAGACAGTGAGCACTTCCACGCCCATCTTGGTTTTTCCAAAATCGGGGAATTCCATAAATGCGGCTTTAAATTCCACCGTTGGTACAACATGATTTGGATGGAAAAGTTTATCGGAAAACACATTTCATAATATTTATTACACACTTTTCTCTTTTTGTGGTATAATTCCGTCGTTGTGTAAATTTAACCACAGAAAGAGGTGCTTATGGCAATTCGAATTATCGCCGATTCGGCAAGTGATATATCTCAGGATAAAGCAAAGGAATGGGGCATTACCGTTCTTCCTTTAACCGTACGGTTTGGAGATGAGGAATACCTCTCCGGCGTAAACCTGTCTAACCACGAGTTTTACGAAAAACTCATTGAAACGGATGAAATCCCAAAAACCAGTCAAATAACCCCCTACACCTATGAGCAGGCATTTGAAGAAGCTACAGAAAATGGTAACGAAGTCATTTGTTTTACCCTGTCCTCCAAGGTTTCCGGATGTTTTCAAAGTGCAACCATTGCAGCTTCCGATTATGAAGATCAGGTAAGCGTAGTAGATACAACCCAATTTTGTATTTCTTATTATATTTTGGTAGAGTACGCCGTTTTACTGCGGGACCAGGGCCTCAGCCGAGAGGAAATCGTATCCCAGGTTTTGGAGAAATCCCAAAAAGTAAAGGTGCTTGCAGTATTTGACACATTGGAATATTTAAAATTAGGCGGTCGTCTTTCCGGCGCTGCCGCACTTGCAGGAAACATCCTTTCCATCAAGCCGGTGGTCACCATTGAAGATGGGGAGGTCAAGGTAATTGGAAAAGCCCGAGGCTCCAAAAACGGAAACAATATGCTCATCCAAATTACAAAGGATCTTGGGGGCGTAGACTTTTCCATGCCACTATGCTTCGGCTACAGCGGACTTTCAGACGAAATGCTACAAAAGTACATTTCGGACGGAGCCGCTTTATATGAAGGAAAAACAGACAAACTAAACATTGTTTCTGTGGGTCCTACCATTGGTACCTACACCGGTCCTGGGGCTATCGCAGTTGCCTTTTTCCATCCCTAAGCCACATCACCATCCCCTTATCATAGAAAAAGCGTTTTTTCTTACGAATGTATAAGTTCACTCGTTTTCGTAGTTTTCAGTATCTTCTGTCTTTTTCGTGTGATATAATAACTTATCTGACAATTTAATATGGAATCCAATACGATAGTTACTATCATGTCCGCGAAAAGGGGAGGAAAACTACATGGAGAAAAAAAGCAAAGTAACATCATTAAAGATTGTTCTTAGCGGATTAGTAATGTTGTCTTTGATGCTAGTGGGGTTTGCCGCCACACTGGTGGGAGTGATTAATCTGCGACGAGGCATGGAAGAAGAAGTGGAAACAGGTGTATCGGCTGCATGTAAATCATACGCTATGGTATTGGAATATGCATCAAACAGCACAGATTTGGACAGTCTGGAAAGTGACATGCATGAAAAAACAGGATACGACTATACCTTTTTTCTAGGAGACACCAGAGAGCGCTCCAGTATTGAGGGGGTAGTTGGTACCAAGGCCGGCGATGCCGTTATAGAGGCAGTTATCAATCAAAAGCAAAGTTATCAAGCTAAAAATGTTGTAATCAACGACGAAAAATTTTATGTAGCTTATGAACCTTTGCTAGATGATAGTGGTAGCGTATATGGCATGGCCTTTGTAGGTATGAAAAAAATAAATATTTCAACCTATATTAACAACCGAATCAAATTTATGATTCTTTTGGCAGGAGCAATTATTATCGCTCTTACCTTTGTAACAGTGTTGTATGTTCTGCAAATTATCAAAGCCATCGATGAAAATGTTCGCGCTGTTCGACAAATGGCCACCGGAGATTTGAGTATTAGTCTAAGTGACAAAGTGAAAAACCGCCAGGATGAATTGGGCGAGATGTCCACTGCACTGTTTGATATGGCCAATCGCATTCGGGATGTGATCGGGAACGCCCGAACGTCATCCAACGAAGTGGACAATTCAGCAGAATACTTGAACTCTACGGTTCACACCATTTCCGAAACCGCAGAAAATGTCACCTCCGCCGTTGCTCAGGTTGCTACAGGAGCATCCTCTCAGGCAGAATCCCTGCAGGAAGCAGTGGAAAGCGTTGGCAACATCAATGACGCCGTTGAATTAATTACAGGAAACACAAGAGAAATGCAAACTTTAGCGGATTCCATGCAGGAAACCTCGTCCAACAGTCAAAAGCAATTGGAGGCTTTGGGTAAGGCTACCAGAGAAAGCAACAAAGCCATTGATGGTATTGTAGAACTCATTGGAAACACCAACTCCGCAGTTACTACCATCAACGAGGCGGTATCCATTATTGATTCCATCGCTGCCCAGACCAACCTTTTGTCTTTAAATGCCAGCATTGAAGCTGCCCGAGCCGGAGAAGCAGGAAAAGGATTCGCCGTTGTTGCCGATGAGATTCGACAATTGGCTGACCAGTCCGCAGAAGCTGCTCAAAACATTCAGGAAGAAATGCGTAGCTTAGCTTCCGATTCCGGAAAGACCATGGAAGAGGCAAGCACAGTTCAGGCTACCATTAACAACCAAAAACATACCATCGATCAAACAATTGAACAGGTGGATGTCCTGATTCAGCAAATAAATCAGTCCATTTCTCTGACCAGAGAAATTACAGAAAATGTGGATAAATCGGAAAAGGCAAGCAATGTAATTTCAGAAATCATTACCAACCTTTCCGCAATTTCCCAAGAAAATGCCGCAAGCTCCGAAGAAACCAGAGCCTCCATGCAGGAATTAACCGATACCATGGAAGTCCTTTCTGACAAAGCAAACGGCTTAAACGTTATCGCCAAAGAATTAGATGACGAAATGGCTTTCTTCCAATAGGATTAAAGACCAATCATCATTCCAAGCAAATGGACGATAAAGGCTACAATCCAAGCCACTACACATTGGAATACAACCATACGGCAGGCCGCACGTCGGCCTGCTTCTCTTTTTACTGCAGCAACCGCAGCCACACACGGCGTATACAAAAGACAAAATACCAAAAAGGTAATGGCGGTCAAAGCAGTCATTTCACTTCGCATACCGGCCACACCACCATAGAGCACCGTAAGCATGGAAACCACGCTTTCCTTCGCTAAAAATCCGGAAATCAAAGAAGTAACCATCTTCCAGTTTCCAAAGCCCAAAGGAATGAAAATCGGCGCCAAACCACCGGCTAAAATGGCCAAAATACTATCCTCGGAATCCGTTACCAGATGAAATGCCGGGTCGAAATTCTGTAAAAACCAAACTACAATGGTTCCCATAAAAATTACGGTAAAGGCTCTTTGAATAAAATCCTTCGCCTTATCCCACATTAACATCAAAACATTCTTTGCTCCGGGCAAACGATAATTTGGAAGTTCCATTACAAAAGGAACCGCCTCACCCTTATACAGGGTATTTTTTCCAATTAAAGCAACCAAAATTGCCACTACAATTCCAATAAAGTATAAACCAATCATTACAAGAGCTGCATACTTCGGGAAAAACGCTGCAGCAAAAAAGGCGTAAATAGGCATCTTTGCACTACAGCTCATAAAAGGAATAAGCAGCTGTGTCATTCTTCTGTCTCGGTCAGAAGGCAATGTTCTCGTGGACATAATAGCAGGAACGCTACATCCAAAACCAATGAGCATTGGTACAATGCTTCGTCCAGAAAGTCCCAACTTTCGTAGGAGCTTATCCATAAAGAATGCCACCCTTGCCATATAACCACTGTCTTCCAACAAGGATAAAAAGAAATATAAAATCACAATGATGGGTACAAAACTAAGGACCGAACCTACACCGGTAAAAATCGCATCCACAACCAATGAGTGAATGGGTGCCGCTACTTCCGCAGCAGTAAAGAGCTGATCCACCTGAGCGGTTATAAAGGTAATTCCCCGATCCAAAAGGTCCTGCAAAAATGCACCAATCACATTAAAGGTGAGATAAAACACAAGACCCATAATTCCAACAAAGGCAGGAATCGCCGTCCACTTTCCTGTAAAAAAACGGTCAAGATTTCTGCTTCGAATATGTTCTTTGCTTTCTTTGGGTTTTGTTACTGCCTGTCTACAGATTTTATGAATAAAGTTAAAACGCATGTCTGCAATCGCTGCTGCACGATCCAAGCCACGTTCTTCTTCCATTTGAAGGATGATTTTTTCCAAGGCGGTTTCATCGTTTTCATGAAGGTTCAACGCCTTTTTAATCAGATCATCTCCCTCAATCATTTTGCTTGCTGCAAAACGTGTAGGAATTCCCGCTTTTTCCGAATGATCTTCAATTAAACTCATAACGGAATGCATGGCACGATGCACCGCTCCGCCGTGATCGTCTTTTTCACAGAAATCACTGCGCATAGGTTTTTCTTCGTATCTTGCTACGTGAAGAGCATGGGCTACCAACTCTTCAATTCCCTGATTCTTTGCAGCGGAAATGGGAACAACAGGCACCTGAATCAACTGCTCCAAAAGGTTGATATTTACAATGCCTCCGTTTCCGGACATTTCATCCATCATATTTAAAGCAATTACCATGGGAATATCCAACTCTAAAAGTTGCATGGTGAGATAGAGATTTCGCTCGATGTTTGTGGCATCGACGATATTAATAATTGCCGAAGGCTTTTCTTCAATTACAAACTGTCTGGAAACCACTTCTTCACTGGTGTAGGGAGAAAGGGAATAAATCCCCGGCAAATCCACTACTTCCGTTTCCGGATACCCCTTGATGGAACCACTCTTTCGGTCCACCGTTACTCCGGGGAAGTTTCCCACGTGCTGGTTGGAGCCGGTCAACTGGTTAAAAAGGGTGGTCTTTCCACAGTTTTGGTTTCCCACTAAGGCAAAGGTAAGGGTTCCCTTTTTCTTGGGTTTCTTATTATGCTCTTTGATTTCTTCTACAGTTCCCGGCTCTTCACCCAATGCCGGATGAGGAATATCTTTTTTATATTCTCTCTTTCGCTCTGCCGCTACTTCCTTGGCAGTTCGAATGTTATCTATTTCAATGGCTTTCGCGTCAGCCAATCGGATGGTAAGCTCATACCCGGAAACCCGAAGTTCCATAGGGTCTCCCATAGGTGCATACTTAATCAAGGTAACATCCACTCCGGGAATCATTCCCATATCCAAAAAATGTTGCCTTAAAGCCCCGCTTCCTCCTACGGTTTTAATGGTTGCGGTTTTTCCGATTTCAAGTTCTTTTAAATTCAAATCAAATGTTCCCTTTCACTTCTTTTTTGAACACTTGCTATAGTATATCACATTTTTATCTTTGGCTAATTTTCAATGAGTTCATCAATATGTTTCTCCTAGACTAAAGGATAGTTTCCCTCTTCATCCGGTGTTTGAAAATATTCCGTGTATGTGGACAGCTCCGTCAAACTCCGTTGCAAAGCTTCAAAGGCATACGCTCTCTCAAATCACTCTTTATTACTAACTATTTTATCCTTTTCCAACTCATAAAAAAGCCATATTGAAGATAAAATGTAACGCCTCCATCTCCAACATGGCTTTTTATTTATATAATACTATTCATCTGAATCGAATTCCTAAATATGGTTTTCAGGATAATTCTTCAATTTTTCTATGACCTTATCATAGTTTTCCCTTTTATGCGGAAAGGTGCAATTCACACAGGACTTTACGCCGCTTTCCAAATAAACAAAGCTTCCGCCGCAGGCTTTTCCCAACCGATACAGTGGGCAAAAGCAAAACAAGCAATTAAAATCCTCTATATTCTCCACCTTGTGACAGGGAAAATATTCACACTCTTTATTTTGAAAAAACTTATAGTGCTCCATGGGAAAATACTCCTAAAATTCCTGCGTTTTCGACTTAGAAACTCGATGTCTTCCATTTCCTGTTTTATAAACAAAAAACGATGATTTCTAAAACTTAACTACTTCCGGTGCTGATGTAAATGAAGAAAATGTAGCGGTAGCATTCTTAAAGTAATAAACTACCGTATTGTCATCATCTGCAGAATATGAGCTCTGAAGTGAAGGATATTCGTCCAACAAAGACTGCTTTGCTTCACGTCTGTCATCCTCTACCAATTCTCCGGCAACACGAATCCACTCTCCATCCTTGAATGCAGAAAGCTCTACCTTGGGGTTTGCCTGAATCTGTTTGGAAACATCCTTTGACTTTCCTGTCTGAATATAAAGCTTATCTCCAAAAATATGAATGGTACCGAAAGGACGTACTCTAGGCTGATCACCATCAACAGTAGCCAAAAAATATGTCTGTGCTTCTTTTAAAAACTGTTCTACTCTTTTCATTTCATAATCCTCCTTACAGTATATTGATTTTATACAATCTAATTGTACCACATTTCTTTTGTCTTTCAAGTATACGATAAAGATTTTCGTAATAAAAAGCTGTAGTTATTTATAAAGATTTTTTCTTTGCGTTTAACTTCAACAGCGCCGGACTGACATGGCAATATCCCGTTGGATTCTTATCCAGATACTTTTGATGATACTCTTCTGCCAAATAGAAATTCTGCAACGGCATCACCTCTACTGCCAAAGGCACATCATACTTCTTTTGCTCCTTTGCCATGGCATTTTCTATATCATCCTGCAAGGAATCATCTTCGTAGTATATTCCGGTACGATACTGAATGCCCTCGTCCTCGCCCTGCTTATTCATGCTGGTAGGATCAATAATCATGAAATAGTATTCCAATATCTGAGCTGTAGAAATTTCCTTTGCATCATACTCAATTTTAACTGTCTCTGCATGACCACTGTCATTGCAAACTTCTTCATAGGTGGGATTTTCCTTTTCGCCATTGGCATATCCCACTGTAGTATTTTTCACACCGTCAAACTGGTCAAAAAACTTTTGGGCTCCCCAGAAGCAGCCCCCTGCCAAATAAATTGTTTCCATATATCCTCCATTCGTTATTCTGTGAAACCTTTTACTTTATGATTCTATTTCTATCATCAAAAGGCTTTTCTATCTTATACACATATTTTCAGAAAGTATAATATCACATACTCTCCCCTTTTAACACTAACCAGGCCCGGTTGGTGTTTTATATTTTATAACCTTCTAAAAGAAGATTATGCCTTTTCTTCTATAAATTGCAGAAACTCATCTTTTGGAATCGGCTTTGAAAAAAAGTATCCCTGCAAATAATCCACATCTTTAGACTGCAACAGTCGAAGCTGATCTGATGTTTCAACGCCTTCCACCAAAATCTTGCAACCCAGGTCGTGAATCATACGTATACTGTTTTCCAAAATTACCCGGCCTCGATGATCCTTTTGCGCATTCCATAAAATGCTTTTGTCCACCTTTACCACGTCAAAGTCCAGTGAAAAAATACCATCCATATTGGAATATCCCGTGCCGTAATCATCCATAGACAAATAGAATCCGGCCTCTTTGATTCTATGGGCAACATTGGAAAGTGCCGCATAATCCTCAGCTCCCACGGATTCTGTGATTTCAAAATTCAACAGTTCGTGGTTTAAATCAAAACTGTCCACGATGCTGATTAAACACTCAAAAAATCCCGGACGCATACACTGAATCACAGAAAGATTTACATTGATGCATTCCATACCATGAGAAGCCGGAACACCACTTTTTAGAAACGTACATACTTCACGAAGGACAAAATCATCAATTTGTTCCACCAAACCAATTTGTTCAGCAATAGGAATAAACTCTTCCGGAGAAACGTATCCCATCGTACTGTCTTTCATCCGGACCAAAGCCTCTGCACCATGCAAACACTTTCTCCCCACGTCATAGGTAGGTTGATAGTATACTTCGAAGCTATGATTTTTAATACTACGTCGAATGGCTCTCTCTATTTCTGCCCGACGCATGAGCCATTCCAACTCTGCTTTGTTTTTTTCCACTCCCGGCGGCAAAATACTGTCTGCCACATAAAAGGCATCATCGATTGAGGAAATATCCTTAGGCAAATCTGCTTTGATCACTACCGCTTCCAGCAAAAATGAAGCTCCGAAAATATCCCATTCCTGGCAAAATCTATCCCGTATGGAATTTGCAATATGTTCCACCTTTGTCTCGTCCATTCTGCTACAAAGAAGGACAAAGGTCTCTGTATTCGGGTGATAAATCTGATATCGGGGCAAAAGTGTTTTCAAAAACTCCGAACAAGCAATGGCAAAAGCATCGTCATTGGACGTCCTGGTTACCCGCTCGATGATATGCGTGTTTATCACTTTAATAAAAATAACCGACACCGATTCACGCATGGTAAATATGTTGTGAAAATCCATTTGCATCGCCCGTCGATTGTAAATGTTTGTATCCGCATCCAGGCGGTCATCCTCGCTTTCCACTGCAAGCATAGCTCCCATCATAGCCAGTGCCTCGGCAAACAGTTCCGATTTAATATCTATTTTTACCAGCTGAATGGCAACACCCAAAAGCGCAATCACAAAGAAATAGGATAGGGCAATACTTCTTCTAAGCGTCAGCACATTCCATGTAAACATTAACTCCATGACAGACAAAAGGAAATACAGCGCTGCCACACCATAGATTATGTACTCTGCCCAATTTCGATGGAACACCATATTTCCATCGTAATAAAATACAATACCAAACATGGGGTTCACCAATGTCAAAATCTCAGTAAGCAAAAATGGAATCGCAAAGACAAATCGGTTAAGCATATTCCGTCTTCTGGCTGTCCCTGTCACGCTGACAACATAACTATAAAGTGCCGGGCACAAAGCGGTGTGTATGATAAAATAGGAATTCTGAAAGAACAGTAAAAGATAGTAATACAATGGATCTTTTCCCACAAAGGGCTCTATAATCGCTGAGCCTGTGGCAGAAGCAGCATTTAGCATTACAATTATAAGCATTGCAATAAAGCGTCTGTTTTGCGGTCGATCCGTTCTCCTTTGCAAAACAGTAAACATCAATACCGTAATACTAATGGCTAATGCCGCTGCATAAAAAGCCATGTGGAACTGGTTTCTTATGATCATATAAACCTCTCCTTAATATCCCCTAAACAATGAATAAAACGAATTCGTCTGTTCTGTTTTTTTATTCTATCATGATATTTTACGGAAAGGTAGCCTTTCTTATCCTTATCTGTCCCTTGTTTCCCTTCCCTGTTTAAACAAAAGAAAAAGAACCGGTCTCCCGGTCCTTCTTAGCTTTACCCCAATAATGTCAGCAATCCTCTTTATTTTTTATCTTCCAAATGCTGCTTCCTATCAACATTCCAACACATCCGGCAATAACTGACAGCAGTTCCATTCCCCAGTTTTCCCAGAATTTATAATCGCCACAGATTATAGTCATTATAATACATGGAGTCACACAGGCTATCGCAATTAGCCACTTCTTTCCACTCCTAAGCCTATATCCATACCAAGCAGACAGAATCAGTGAACAAAGAGGCAAAATAATGCCAAATCCTACAATATAAAATGCAATTACTCCACCGGTATCTTCAGAAGCACCGACGAGCCACTCATAGATGCAATACACAAAAGCTGCCAGCATAAGAATGATTGGCCAATGTGACTTTAAAATTTTCATACTTCCTTTACCTCCCATAAAGAAAAAACACTTTTTCCATCTTAACATGAGGAATCCCATCCTCAATAAAAGGCTCTGACACAACCTCAAAGCCTTCCTTGGCATAATATCCTATAGCATATTCCTGTGCTTCAAGATATATCTTCTTAGCCTTAAGCTTCTCTGTCGCTACCCTTACGCCTTCATGAAGGATCTTTCCTCCGATGCCTTTGCCATGCTCCAGAGTTACCACTCTGCCAATCTGGGCAATACGTGCTGCCTCGTCATGATCTTTCCAAAAAACTCTAAGACAACCTGCCACTCTCCCGGCATCATTCCAGCAAAATACATGGATTGCATCCTGGTCCTTATCATCAAGGTCCTGATAGATACACTCCTGCTCTGTGACAAATATCTCAAATCTCGTTTTTAATATCTCGTAAAGCTCTGTGGTGCTGAGCTCATTAAAATGTTTAACTATGAAATTCATTTACCTAATCAGCTATCAGCAGCCTTTCCTTCCGTTCTTATAATCTTCTATTGAGCAGGCATCAGCTACGCCGTACTCAATCAGACCTGCATCAGCAGGATCAATTGATACTCGCCCATCCTCAAATACAAAGGCAGGAATCCCTACATCACCTATTTCTTTGCAATGATCAAAAACAGGATTCGTATCACGAAGTCTTGTGAAAACACCCATGTTTCGGATATTTTCACCGATGTTGATATATTCAAATTCATCTTCTCTTCCCTTTATCTGCTCATGAACAAAATCGCAGTAGGGGCAGGTTGGCATTCCATAAATCTTAATCATATCTGACCTCCTAAATTTAATTTAATCCTACAGTTCAAAGTGCTGATTGCTTTCACTACTTTTGACATTCTCGGCATATTTACATCCAATAAAATAATATCCGGATTTACATTTATCTTTTCCATTGCCTCTATGCCATTTTCTGCAATAATCACTGTATAATTTTTTAATGTAAAGTATTGATTCAGCATTTTTAGCAATTCTTTATCATCATCAACCATTAATATTATATACCATAAATTCCACCTTTAGCTCTAATGTTATATTTTTCTTATATCATATCCTGAAAAAAACAACAAATAATCAACCACAACAAAAAAGCACCTACTCCAGATTTCTCTAAAGTAAGTGCCTTATTCAATGTCCCCTGATGCTTCCTTTACCTTTGGCAGCATAGGAATCACACATTGCGCGATTCTCTTTTTCCATTTTTATCTTGCAATTTTAGTCCAATCGTTTTACGATGAAACCAATAAAACATCGGTTTTATTTGGGCTGGTCGTAAGACCCAGGTCCATCTCGGGCGGGGAAGTTCCCCGCCATTTTTTTACGAATTATTCCGAGGTATTACAAATTGAAGGAACTCAGCATTTTTATTGACGAATCCGGTGATTTCAGCGAATACACCATACACTCTCCCTATTACATCATCACTATGATTTTTCATGATCAAAGCGATGATATCAATCCATCTATATCCAAATTAAATCAAGAGCTTTTCTATCTTCAATTAGATGGCCTTTGCATCCATACCGGTCCCATCATCCGTAAAAAAGAGATTTATAAGAATATGAACATCGCAGAACGCCGACGTATCTTCAATAAAATGGTTGCCAAGCTTTGAATTAGTGTCGTGGCAGTAAAAAGTCATTTAGCCGTAAGTTGAAAGCATAAAAAAAGAAGCCCTCAGCAATCATCATGCCGAAGGCTCCACTAATATCATTTAATCCCACAGGTTCCAAAACCACTCCTTAAAGAGATCCATTCCCTTATCTTTGCACTCGTGTCTGTATTCAACAATTTTCCTGTACTCATCATGATAAAGGTCAGAGATTTCTTTATTTCAAAGCCGCACTGAGGCTGTTAGGTATGCCCCTCGGTCCACGCACAGCATATATTCCATACTCAGATTTCAACCT
>JAILJP010000079.1 GCA_024694625.1 Lachnospiraceae bacterium
CACCGTCTCCGCTCGTTCCATCCCGGCGAACATCCGTAGCGCTCGCTTCTAAAGTCGCGAGCTTAACGGCTGTACGCAGTGTATTACACATTCGCTCCGCGGATGACTGTCGGAAAGCAGTTATACTCACGTAGCAAATTCTGTAATAACTTATCCAGCCCGCCCGTAGTCACCTCGACAAGCTATAAGTTGTGAATACAAAAGAACTGTCCCCTAGAATTAATCAGGATTTTTTTCCAGTTTTGTGATAAAATTTTAAGGCACTTTTTGTGCAAGAATTAAAAGTATATAGATACTATAAATTATATAGATTGGAGAACTTGAAATGGAAAAAAAAGAAGTAATGGAATTAAAAAGAAGACTGAAGAAGGAGACTCGCACCATTACAAAATTGGCGGGTTGCTATGTAAATGCATCCAAAGAGAAGGTTTGCACATTTACGGAAGATTTTTTAAATCTTGAGGAAGAAGAATTTTTTAAATATCTTGAGATTGCAAATAAAGCGTTGTCCGGTACCGTGGGCAACAATTTGATTCAGCTTACCTTTCCCAACGACGAAGAGTTGGAGGGTGGCGCTCAAAGTTCTTTGATGGGATTGAAGAAGAGTAAATTAGAAATTCCGGAAATTAACGATGCCTTTTTTGATTCTGTAATTAAGAATTATGATTTCGTTGGAAATTATTTGATTTTGGTATTTTACGATGTGTATGATGTTCCTACAAAGACCACAGACAATATGAAACTGGATGAGTCGGAAGAGGTGTATGAATACATCCTTTGTGCAGTCTGCCCGGTAAAGCTTACAAAAGCAGCTTTGGGATATCGTGAAGAGGAAAACCGCATTGCACCCCGTATCAGAGACTGGGCTGTAGATGCTCCTGAATCCGGATTTTTGTTCCCCGCCTTTACAGATAGAAGCAGTGATATTCACAATGTCATGATGTATACGAAAAACACTAAGGATCCACATAAGGAGTTTTGGGAAAACGGTTTGGGCTGTGAATCCAAGTTTACCTCTACGGAAAAGAAAAATGCTTTTGAACATATGATTGTAAATTTCGTTGGACCGGAAAACGAAGATTTGCAGGATATTATTGCAGATGTAAATCAAAATATTTCTGATTTTATTACAAACGAAAAAGAGATTCACGGAGAGAAAGAGCCAGTGGTTCTTACCACAAAGGATGTGGAAGAGATTCTTACAGATGCCGGACTTTCTGAGCAAAAAGCAGAGCATATCGCAAAGACCTATGATGATTTCTTCAAAGAAGATGAAGTACCTTTGGCAGATGAAGTGTTGGATACAAAGGTAATTAAAAATAACGAAATCCGTCAGGAAAAAAATGCCCTAAAAGAACAGGTAATTACATTGACACAAAAGCTGGAACAGGCCGGCGTTATGAATGAAGACGGAAAGAATGTGGACATCGTTTTACGTGTCAGCGAAGAAAAAGCAAAAGAAATCACTACCTCCGTTGTGGATGGCCAAAAATGCATTTTGATTCCAGTGGAAGAGGATGAATACGCTACCGTGAATGGTGAAGTGAAGGAAATGTAGGAGTTAAAGAAGAGTTGATAGGTTACAAATTGTACCCCATGGAAAGCGACAGCGTAGGATGGTAACTACAGACTTCACAAAGGATTTTTACCAACAAGGATAAGATAAAACGGAGACACAAGTCATGGATTGTATAAACCAAAGAGGAATTGCATATGGCATAGGCGTTGGACCGGGAGATCCGGAACTTATGACTTTAAAGGCGGTTCGGTTGATTCGGGAAAACGATATTATTGTTGTCCCCGGAAAAGACCCAAAAGATTCTGTGGCATATAAAATAGCGGAAGCAGTGATCCCTGAGATTTCGGGGAAGACTTTGGTTTCCGTATCTATGCCTATGGTTAATGACAAGGAAGCACTTACACACAGCCATAGAGAAGCTGCGAAGCAAATAGAATCCTATCTGGATGACGGAAAAAATGTGGTGTATCTCACCTTAGGGGATGTATCCATTTATTGTACCTTTTCTTATTTGCAGAAGATTTTGGAAGAGGATGGTTATGCTGTGGAACTTGTTAGCGGTATACCTTCTTTTTGTGCTGCGGCAGCTAGGTTGAATACGCCATTGGTTGAGGGGAAAGAAGAGTTGCATATTGTCCCCGGTTTCTACCGGAGAAACGAAACCGTGTCCTATGATGGAACTACGGTGCTTATGAAGTCCGCAAGTCACATGTCGGATGTAAAGGAATATCTTCGTGAAAAAAATACGACTGTTTTTGCAGTGGAAAACTGCGGAATGGAAAATGAAAAGGTCTATCAGACTTTGGATGAAATTCCGGATGATGCGGGATATTTTTCTTTGATTATTGCAAAAAATAAATATTAATAATCTTATGGACATAGATCAATCTTTTCGAAATGTAAATACACATTTTTTGAACACTTTGGAGTATTATTACCGTTCGTAGTTTTTTTTGACCGTTCATTCGGTTTAGAGTTTTATATTTCCTCTATTTGTGTATAATTTCAATATAAGGAATTATCACATAAGACGTTGATTGATTCTTATACTAAGTATTATCATTGGGAACAAATGTAATTTTGTAATTGTAAAAGGTGAGGAAGAATGGGAGATTTACTGATAGCTTATTATGTGTATAACAAAGTAATGTCAAACTCAGATTTAAAAAACAAGTTTTTTTCTTATTTTGTCCGTTTGTTTTTTATAATAGGTTCTATTACAGGAGTTATTCTGGCTGTAATACTGGCTTACTGTACATATAATTCGAATGCGTACAATCAGTTGGCTCCATGGCAGTATGTAGTATGTTTTAGTGTTTGGATTGTGATAAATATTGCATACACCTGCTTTTCGTGGTGGATTATTAACAACAAAAAAGAGAAATAAAATCTGTATTATAAAGTTGAAACCTGTGCAAAGCTGTACAGGGTTGAGTCAATATAGTATATAAAAGCATAGAAGTAGTGTTTTAAACGAATGGAGAGCGAGGTTCCAAGAGCCATTTTCTATTATGTTATAAAACACTATTTTTTTGCAGACAGGTTGATAAAACCTAAGCTATAAAGTGAAGACAATTCATAGCAAGAAAGTGGGCTGTATGCAAGAAAAATCTTGAATTTTATAAAGTCATACTTTAAACTATTAAAGTGATTTTATACTAAGGAAAGAAGGAAAAAACATGAGAAACGATTTTGTTGATGTTAGAACACTTTACAAGAACCAGGAATCTTATGCAAATAAGAATGTTACTGTAGGTGGATGGGTACGCAATAATCGTGATTCAAAGAATTTTGGTTTTATTGTTTTGAATGATGGTACGTATTTCACTCCCTTACAGGTTGTGTATAACGACAATCTTTCAAACTTTAATGATATAGCAAAGTTGAATGTTGGTGCAGCTGTTATTGTAAAAGGTGATGTGGTTTTGACTCCCGATGCAAAGCAGCCTTTCGAAATCCAGGCAACTGAGGTAATCGTAGAAGGTGAATCTACTCCGGATTATCCTATTCAGCCCAAGCGTCATACCATGGAGTACTTGAGAACTGTTACACATTTGCGTCCTCGTACCAATACTTTTGAAGCAGTATTTCGTGTGCGTTCTTTGGCAGCTTATGCTATTCATCAGTTTTTCCAGGAGAGAGACTTTGTTTATGTACATACTCCTTTGATTACCGGATCTGATGCAGAAGGTGCAGGAGAAATGTTCCAGGTTACTACCATGGACTTAAATGATGTTCCAAAGACGGAAGATGGAGCAGTAGACTACACCAAGGATTTCTTTGGAAAGTCCACAAACCTTACGGTTTCCGGTCAGTTAAACGGTGAGACTTATGCTATGGCATTTAAGAATATCTATACATTTGGTCCTACATTCAGAGCGGAAAATTCCAACACTACCCGTCATGCGGCAGAGTTTTGGATGATTGAGCCTGAAATCGCTTTTGCTGATTTGGAAGATGATATGCAGTTGGCGGAAGATATGTTGAAATACATCATCAACTATGTATTGGAGCACGCTCCCGAAGAAATGGCATTCTTCAACCAGTTCATTGATAAAGGTTTAATCGAACGTTTGCAGCATGTAGCGTCTTCTGATTTCGGACGTATCACCTATACTGATGCTATTAAGGAATTGGAAAAGCACAATGATAAGTTTGATTACAAAGTAAGCTGGGGATGCGATTTGCAGACTGAGCATGAGCGTTACTTAACAGAAGAAATCTTCAAAAAGCCCGTATTTGTTACGGATTATCCTAAGGATATCAAAGCTTTCTACATGAAACTGAACGAGGATGGAAAGACAGTTGCTGCTATGGACTGCCTTGTTCCCGGAATCGGAGAAATCATTGGTGGTAGCCAGAGAGAAGATGACTACGATTTGTTAAAGAAGCGTATGGATGAGCTTGGACTCAAAGAAGAGGACTATGATTTCTACATGGATCTTCGTAAATATGGTTCTGCTCGTCACGCTGGATACGGACTTGGTTTTGAACGTTGCGTAATGTACTTAACCGGTATTTCCAACATCCGCGACGTAATTCCGTTCCCTCGTACCGTAGGAACCTGCGAACTGTAAATCTTTAAAATACATTTTAACCGTATATACGGCTTTTGTAATTTCACATCTGTTCCAGCTTAATAGTTCCGCTTCTAAGCTCGACGTTCGCCTCATAACGCTCGCTCCGCGCGTCTGCTCGGACATAACGTCCTGCGCTGCGTGCTCGCCTGAGCTATTCGGCTCCGTCTTGCTAAGAGCT
>JAILJP010000096.1 GCA_024694625.1 Lachnospiraceae bacterium
AATATCTCTCTCGTCATCACATACCAGTATTTTGTTCATAGTTACTTCCTCAAACATTTTGCAAAATATTTATTACGATTTTTATTCTATACTACTTATCATTAAGAAAAAACTGCCAAAATCTTTAAGATTTTCTTAAGATACCTATTTTTATAAAATTTGTTAGCATGCCCCCAACATCCACAATTCTATTCATTTCGTACAATTTTTTTGGGAAATCCAAAAGAAAATCAAGCAATTCTTGGATTGATAATTCTCCTTCCTCAGCGCTAAAATACATATGTTATGAAAAAAAGAATTGAATTTTTAGATTATATGAAAGCCATCTGTGTGATTTTGGTAATCATCACCCACATCGATTGGCCTATGAAACAAGTACCCATATTTGATTATTTTATCAATATGGCAGTCCCCGTTTTTATGATTATCAGCGGTTACAACTTTGCCATGTCTTCACAGCGTACCATCGGCACCTGGGAGGGCGGGCGTAAAGGTATCAAAAGCCTTTACAATATAAACCTGATTGCCAAAAAATTCTGGCGCTTTGTAGAGCCCTTTCTTCCCATTGCTTTGGTGGAAATCATTCTACTATTGTTGGAAGACAAAAACATTAACCTGCCAAGAATCTTTTTGGAAGGTGCTTATGGACCGGGAAGTTACTATGTACCACTGATGATACAGCTTTTAATCCTGTTTCCCTGGATTTATGTTTTGGTAAAAAAATATCCAAAGGCATCCCTTCCCATTATGGCTGTGGCTAATCTTTTGTTTGAAACCCACGTAGTACTTTCGGATATGGAAAAAGACGATTACCGACTTCTTTTAGGACGATATTTGTTTTTGGTTGCCTTCGGTTGCTGGTTTTACCTCTATCCGAAAATGCGCTTTACTTACGGAATGCTTTTGTTCATGCTTGCCATCGGTATTACCTATATGATACTGAATCGTCAGGGCATTGACTTTTGGCTCTTCCCTTACTGGGGACCCACGGCTTTTCCCATGGACTTTTATATCATTCCCATTGTAGTGCTTTTGTTCCGACTCTTTTATCACTCCACCATTCCGGGACTTTTGGGAAAACTATTAGTGGAAATAGGAAAAGCTTCCTATCATATCTTCCTTGTACAAATGGTCTATTATCATTTTGAACTAGGTGGCGCACTTTTTAATTTGCCCTATGTTTGGCAGATTCCTTTTCATATCATTATCAATGTGACTGTAGGAATCCTTTTCTTTGAAGCGCAAAGCCGCTGGGACAAATATACCAAAACTATTCTCCTTCCCGCTAGAGAAGGTTAATCCTACATAAAAAAACTCCCGATACAAGGCATATCAAAATGCTTTGTACCGGGAGTCTTTTTATGCTTATATTTTATAACTTAAACTGACTAACAATATTAGACAAATCGGAAGCAATATCTTTTTGCTCCGTAGCCATTCCTTCCACATCATCTACCATAATGGAAACTTCATCTACCGTCTCTGTAATATCAGCAGAGTTTGCTGCTGTATCCTGAGCGGATTCTGCAATATTTGCAACAGCTGCATTGACCTGTTCCATAGACTCGGTAATGGTACTTACCATCTGTCCGATGCTATCTGCCAAATTCTTAAATGCTGTAGCATCCTGTCCATACTGAACACCGATATTTACGAAGTTGTCATAATCAGGAGCAACGGTTTCCTGAACGAAATCCAATAACTGGTTTGCACCACCACTCATAGACTTAAATGCTGACTGAACACCTTCAATAGTAACTTTGATACGTTCTACCGCATCTCCGGTATCAGTTGCCAACTTATTAATCTCAGATGCTACTACCGCAAATCCACGGCCATGTTCTCCGGCACGAGCTGCTTCGATAGAAGCATTTAAGGAAAGCAGGTTAATCTGATCTGCAATATCTGCAATACTGTTTGCCATATCACCGATTTCGCTAACGATTTCTGCACGCTTGTTGGCTTCTTTTAACTCGTCGCCATACTTCTCAACGATTGCAATGGCATGATCGTAAGCCTGACGAGAACTTTCTTCCACTTCGGAAGCACGTTTCAAAATAACTTCTACCTCTTCAGAAGTCTTTGAAGTCTCATCTGCCAAGAACTGTACGGATTCATTTACTTCATTTACAGAAGCAGAAACCTCTTCGGTTGCAGCTCCGGCTGACATCATAGCATCATTAACTTTACCCATATTGTCATGAATATGACCAAACTTCATGGAAAGTTCTGTTGCCACCTGATTCATCTTTAAAGAAGAATCATTTACGTTGGAAGAACCGGTGGTAATTCGACTGATTACATCACGGTTGCTCTCGTACATTTCATTCAAGGAACCGCTCATCATTCCCAGTTCGTCTTTACCCTTTGCATCAATCTTTTCTACAGTAAAGTCACCCTTTGCTAAATCCATAGCAAAAGCTTTTACCTTGTTCATGGTCTTTGAAAGACTATTGGCAATCAAAGCAATCACAATAGCAATAAACAAAATAGCAATAACTGCTACCGCAACCAAAATCGTAGTCAATCTTTTAACTGGAGCATTAATCTCTGACTGAGGCATACGAATCATCAACTTCCAGTTAACACCGGGAATCGTGCTGTAATAAAGATTGTAAGTCTCAGAGCCCTGGGTATAAGTAGTAAGTCCTGACTCTGCGGCAAGTACCTTTGCTCCCGCTTTTGCCAAAGAGGCATTTTCATCCTCAGTAATATTTACACCATCAGATACCTTCTGCTCATTATCTGTATAAATATAGGCACCACTGGAAGACAAAAGCATAGCTGTTCCATTCGTTCCAACCTTAATAGCTGAAGCAATTTCAACCATGGTATCCAACTGAATATCACAGGTAACGCAACCGATGAAGGTTTTTCCTGCATAAATAGGAGCAGAACAACTAGCCATAACTGTTCCTGAAGAAGGATCATAGTAAGGATCCGTAATAGTAGCTGAACCGGGCTCCATGGCTTTTGCATTGGTATAGTATTCCTGAGCGAAATAATCATATTCAGCATTGCTGTATTCATAGGTTTCAACAATGCTTCCACCGTCCTTGTACCAGTACGGTCCCATGTATTTCTCTTCGGGATTGTAAACATTTGGCTCAAACCAAATACCGGCACCATTAATGATATCGCTGCTTAAAATTGCCTCCGAAAAGCTTGCCTTAAACAAATCCATGGATGTCTGACTATAGTGCATAGACACCTCCCGGGCAAGATTCACTGCCTGATAACGCACAGTATCCAGTTTTGCATTAATCTGCGCACTGTTGGAAGCGAGCTCAGCATTCATCGTCTCTTGAATCTGAGTATTAATGGTTTTTTTGCTGTTAATCGCACTTACTACTGTAAGTAAAATCGTTGCAACCAACACGGTCGGCAACAGTTTCAACAGCATCTGCTCACGGATACCAAGACCACCTGTCTTCTGCTTCGGAGCAGTGTTTTTTACTTTTTTGTCATTTTTGCTCATATCTAAGTCCTCCCTAATGTATGCCCAAACGGCGTTCAAAGAATGTATAGTAAAAATTGTGCGAATTTATACACTTTGATAACTTAAATTATATACAATTTTTATCTATTTGACATCAATTTTTTTCACCAGCTTAAAAAATGTACGTTTTATTGGTATTTGGCTAAGTTTAAAAATCAATGAAGATTCGAACTCGGGGTCTATGTCGAACTTGCGGTCTCGCCTGCCGGCTCGGTCGGTGCTCCTGCTTCGCAGGGTCGTCCACCGGACGACCGCACCCTCTGCGACTCGCACTCCGTGCTCGCTGCACGCATTCTCACTAACCTCAGCTTCGCTTCGGTAAGTGTTCATTGTGTACGTCCTCGAACGTTGGACGCCCGAGACTTGTGAGGTCGCAAGTTCGATAATTTATCCTCAAATTACAAAAAAGGTACCCGTATGGGTACCTTTTTTGTAATCGGGGTGACAAGATTCGAACTTGCGGCCTCTACGTCCCGAACGTAGCGCTCTACCAAACTGAGCCACACCCCGAAATATAGCGTCGGGTCTTAAAGACCCGACGTTTATCTTATAATATTTTAAACAAAAAATCAATCATTAATTATCAGGCCAACACCGCCGTAAATACCGGCATCATTGCCTAATGTAGCAAGGGTAATCTTGGTATTTGCACAGGCATGGAAGATACCTACATCAAAGCCTTCTTTGATTTCATCAATAATAATCTGTCCGGCCTTAGATACGCCACCACCGATTAAAACAGCTTCCGGATTTACCACGTTACATACGGTAGCAATCATCTTACCCAGTAAATAGCATACAGAGTGAATTACCTCTTTTGCCATTTCATCTCCTGCCTTTGCCTGATCAAAAACATCCTTTGCACTAAAGTCGCCCATTTCACGAAGAGCGGAAGGCTTTTGGCTTCTATCCAAATGACGATGTGCCATCATAACAATACCTGTTGCAGATGCATACTGTTCGATACAACCATGGCTTCCACAGTTACACTGAAGGATTTCATCTTCATTCACAACAATGTGACCGATTTCTCCTGCTGCTCCATTAAATCCGGTAAGAATCTTATTATTTAAAACAATTCCACCGCCGATACCGGTTCCAAGAGTAACCATAACTACTGAATGGCATCCTTTTCCGGCACCCATCCAAGCTTCACCCAAAGCTGCGATGTTTGCATCATTGGCAGCACGAACCTTCAGTCCAGAAAGCTCTTCCATCTGAGCTACAATGGGAACTACGCCCCATCCAAGGTTCACGCACTTGTTTACAACACCGTCTTCGGTTACCGCACCGGGAACACCAATTCCGATACCTTCCACGTCATCCTTGGTCAATGCCTTTTCGATCATTTTATTGTGAACAGCTGCCACAATATCCCGGGGAATACTTTCTCCGTTATTGTCTGTGTTGGTGGGGATTTCCCACTTCTCAATCAAAGTACCGTTTGTTTCAAACAAACCCATTTTACATGTGGTTCCACCCACATCTACACCAAAGCCATATTTTTTCATTTTCGATCCTCTGTTTTTCTAAATTTAGCTCCAAACATTTTACCACTAAGTTTCTTCGAAAACAATCTATTCTTGGGTTTCGTTAGGAGAAGATTCTTCCTGCGTTTCCGCCTGTTTTGCCTCTTCTACCATTTGAGCCTGTTCCGCCAAGGTATCCTCTCCCATGTTTTCTGTATCAATCTCTGTCACATCCAAAAAGTCCTTATATTCCAGTCCCTCATGAAGCTTTGTCATAAAGACCTTCCATATATTTCCGGGATAGGAGGAACCGGTAAGCCCCGGCAACTCTTTTGGCGTATCATATCCAACCCAAACACTGGTGGTGTAATAGGGTGTATAACCTACAAACCATCCGTCTTTGTTATCGTTGGTAGTTCCCGTCTTTCCGGCACAGGCCATATCAGATAGTTTTTGTCCTCTCGCAGTTCCATCAGTCATAACCGATTCCAAAATATCCGTCATCTGCCTGGCCGCATTGGTTTTATAAACTTCCAACTCCGTCTGGTCTGCCTGATAGATAATGTTTCCTTCCGCGTCGGTAATTTTCAAAATACAACTGGGATTTCGATAATTTCCGTCGTTTTCCAAGGTGGCATAAGCCTTTGCCATCTCTAAGGGTGACACTCCATTGGTAAATCCACCCAAAGCAGCCGCCAATCTTACATCATTTTGGTCCAATCTGGAAAATCCCATTGCTTTCAAATAGGAGATCCCCGTCTCCGGTGTAATCTCATTTAAAAGATTCCAAGCAACAGTATTTCTGGATAATTCCACTGCCCGGCGGAGCGTAATAGCGCCCAGATAAGATCCGTCTGAGTTGGATGGTCCATCTTCAATAGGCCCATCCACTACAATGGAATCCGCAGTATAACCCCGCTCCAAGGCAGGGGTATAAACCAAAATCGGCTTAATAGAGCTTCCCGGCTGACGAAAACTTTGATAACCACGGTTTAGCGTATACCCGCTAACCTCCTGGGTACGACCACCCACGATTGCCTTTACCATTCCGGTATTGTTATCAATACAAACCGCTGCTCCCTGAAGTGTATAGATTCCTTCCTCAGACACTTCCGTAAAACCAGCCAAGCCACTGTCCACAGCCTGCTGCAGCATATTTTGAACTCCCAAATCCATGGAAGTATAAATTCGATATCCCCCTGTAAACAAAAGGGCATTATGGGCATTATATGATTCTTCGTAAGCCGCATCGTAAGCCTCTTTTAGGGCATCGGAGGAAAACTCATATTTAAAAGCAAATCCATCCAGCTCCATTAATGCTCTTGTGGCACAATAGTAGGTATACGTCTCCACATAATTGTTTTTGATTTCTTCCGACATAGAAAGTTCTATGTTTTCCGCTACCGCCTCGTTATAGGTAGCCTCCGTAATCACCTTATCCTCCAGCATATTTTTTAAAATCTTATCTCGCCTTGTGAGCGTATTATCCATATGCTCCAAAGGATTATAATAGGAAGGATTGTTTGGAATGGCGCATAAAAATGCCAATTGAGATAAACTCAATTCCGATGCACTTTTGGAAAAATATCCCTGGGCTGCTGCTTCTAATCCATAATATCCATTTTTAAAATAGATATTATTAATGTAGAATTCCAAAATATCCTCTTTGGAATATTTTTTCTCCAACTCTACTGCCACATAGATTTCCTCAATTTTACGCTCCCAGGTCTTATCCTGAGTCAAGAACACATCTCTGGCCAGCTGCTGCGTAATGGTGGAAGCTCCCTGTGTCACCTTTCCGTTCCGAAACATCGCCCAAACCGCACGGACAATGGCGCGATAATCCACCCCGTGATGAGAGTAAAACTTTTTATCCTCTACGCTGACAAAAGCCTGTTTTGCGTACAAAGGAATATCCTCCCACTCCAGATAGTAGACATCTTTTTCCCCTTTTACATAGGAAATCACATCACCGTTTGCATCATAAACCACACTGGTTTCACTAGAGCGAAAGGTATCTTTGGAAGAAGATGCCACCAAAGACACTGCCTCCTGACGAAGGGAAGCCACTTTTGCCGCATAACCACCTACAAAATAATAGGCAATTGCCAACAAAACCAAGGAAATAAGTACCATTTGAAATTTTAAAAACCGCCAAGCACGGCTCTTTTTTGTCTTTTTTCGTTTTGCCATAGTGTAATTATACTGATTTTAGTCGAAAATGGATATCATTGTTTTTAGTGTAATTTTTTTTAATATATCATATAATAAGTTTGTTGCGAAAACGATTACTTTAACGGGGGAAATATTATGAGTACAACATCACTTGGAAAAACAAAAGATGGAAAGGAAATTCTTTCCGTAGAAATTCAAAATAAAAACGGAATGGTTGCAAAGACCATGAATTTCGGTGCCAATCTGTTAGAACTTCACGTTCCGGACCACTCAGGAAAAACGACTGATGTGGTGCTGGGATTCCAGAATATAAATGACTACGAAGGAAACGAATGTTATTACGGATGTACCGTTGCCAGAAATGCCAATCGTATCGGCGGTGCTGCTTTTCGACTAAATGGCACTGTCTACAATCTGGAAAAAAATGATGGCAACAACAACCTTCACAGCGGTTCCGAGACTTTAGCAAGAAAAATCTGGGACATTAAGTGCACCTCTGTAAATGCAGTTACTTACGCATACAGCAGCCCGGATATGGAAATGGGATTCCCCGGTGCTATGGAACTGGAAGTGACTTATGAGCTAACTGATACCAATGCGCTTGTGATTCGCTACAAAGGAATTTCCAACCAAGATACGGTATTTAATCCTACCAACCATTCTTACTTTAACTTAAACGGTCAGGACGGAAGCACTATTTTAGATCATATTTTGACATTGGACTGCGATCACTTTACTTGGGCAAACAATGAATCCATTCCCGACGGTACTATCAAAGCTGTCAGTGGAACTCCCATGGACTTTACAAAACCCATGACCATCGGTGACCGCGTGGACAAAGACTATGACCAGCTATATTTTGCCGGTGGCTACGACCACAACTACTGCATCAATCAAAAGCATAAATCCGAAGAATTTTCCACTGCTACCAAGCCGGTTTACTTTGCAGCAAAACTGGAAAACAAGGACCAGACCCGTGCAATGTATGTTTACACTGACCTTCCCGGCATCCAGCTTTATGTTGGAAACTATATGAAACCGGAAGAGGTGATGAAAAACGGAAAACACTTTGTGAAACGAGGCGGTGTAGCCTTGGAAACACAGTACTTCCCCAATGCTTTAAATGTAGAAAGCTTCCAGTCTCCTATTTTAAAAGCAGGGGAAAACGGCGAAACCCTTACGGTTTATCAGTTTGATTTCCGCTAGGTGTTATTATCCATCATAATAAAAGGATTCCACTCCTTCACTGATTTCTCAGTAAAGGGTAGAATCCTTCATTTCTTTTAAACTATTTTTTTAGGCAACGGCTCCTGAGAAAAGAGATATGACAAAAAGTGCCAGGCATCCCACTAAAAACAGAATCATTCCAAGATTTCCCCAAGGAGTTTTCACCCGTTCCTCTGCCGGAAGTTCCAATCGCTCTTCGGAATAGGACATCTCTTTTCTTCCCACCAAAAAGAATACGAATCCCACGATAGCTATGATAAAGACAATCACCTCATAAATCAAAAGTCCGATAAACTTAGGAGAAGTAATCATAGACATAGGATCTGTTAAATCCAGTCCTGTCAAAAACATGGGTGCAATCACACCACCACAGAAGTTTACGGTCATATGCATCAGCATAGAGTAGATGACCTTTCCTGTTTTGTAGTAAACATATCCCCATACCAGGCCCAGGAAAAATGCATAGAAAAACTGGCTAAAGTTTCCGTGAAACAAACCAAACATCAAAGCGGACGTTACCACTGCCACCTTTCCACCGTATACATGCATTCTGTCGATGAGCCACTTACGGAAAATCAGCTCCTCCACAATGGGAGCGATGAGAGCCAAAACAATACTTCCGATTCCTGTA
>JAILJP010000121.1 GCA_024694625.1 Lachnospiraceae bacterium
GCTCTATCCAGCTGAGCTACTCACACATATTTGTAAGGTGCTTCCCTTACGCGACTTGATTATATTAACAAAACAAGGAACTATTGTCAACAATTTTTTTATAATTTTTATTTATTTTTTTAACAAGAAAAGAGGATTTCCAATTCGCTAAAAAAATGAAGACAAAAGAACCGTCCCCACACGACTACCTGGTAGACCCACCACGTTTTCATAGTCACCGTCATAGCCTAAAATATAGCGGCCAAACAATCCCTGAATGGCATAACTTCCCGCTTTGTCTCTACCCTCTTTTGTCGCAATGTATGCTTTGACTTCTTCTTCCGTCATAGGAGCCACAATCACATCTGTTTTTTCTGCAAAGGTCACCGTCTTTTCCTTTGAGCAAATGGTCACTCCGGTGTATACCTGATGGCGTTTTCCTTGAATCAATTGAATCATCCGAAAGGCATCCTCATCATCCTTCGGCTTTCCAAGGATCTCATCCTCATAGGCCACCACCGTATCTGCTCCCAAAACAATACGATTTTGATGTTCTTCCCAAACTGCTTTGGCCTTTCTCCGAGACAACTCCTCTACCACTTTTTTGGGATTTGTTTCTGAAAAGCTCTCATCCACGTCAGAAACCAAAATTTCAAACTCAATCCCGTGAGCTGTTAATATATCTTTTCTCCGGGGTGAGCCGGAGGCTAAAATAATTTTATTCATTGTTCCATCTGTTCCATTTCTTCTGCAAATAATTTTTGATAGGCTCCTTCCTCTTTTGCCACCATTTCCCTATAGTTGGCAATGCACTCCGTCGTCAAAACCTCTGATGACAAAAACTGAAGTTTGGAAAGCGCTTTTTCACTTTTAATGGTAATCTGCCCATACATAGGGCCAATCTTCAAAAGCCGCAATGCTTCCTCTTCACTTAAAAATCCACTGGTGATAATTCCCATTACATCATAGATGGTATCGTTGGCAATGGGTCCCATAATCACATCATATTCTTTCCACTGGTCCGGACGGTGGTTTCTGTTTTGATAAATGTAAGAAAACCACTCTTCATCCCGCTTTAATTCTTTGATCAATAGACCATTGGTATCCAATTCATAGGTATTGCAAATGGTGGAAAAACCTTTTCTCTCCTTTGCCCAACGTTTGGAAAACTCCATGTCGTCCGTAAGATAAAAGCCCTGACCAAAATCAGCATTTTTTCTTCCGTGATAAATATCCGGTTCTTTTATTTCCAAAAATCCCGTGTGATACAGTCGCATACATTTCTTCCCTGTTATGACTTCATCAATAAGTTAATTCCTACATCAAAGCTATGTCCGTTTACCCCTTCCCACAGCCATTTTGCCATGGTGGCCACCCCCTGACTTTTTTGATAATAAAAAGGTTGTCGAATGGCAGTATGAACGGTTCCGCCCTTGGTTAAAATAGGGCTTCTCCAATCATAATAAAAAAAGCTCATTGGCTGAGGCAAAGCCTGTAACTTGTGATGCATTTCTTTTAAGTTTTCAAAATATGTTTGTTGCGCCTGAGCGTTTGTTTCAAACACGCCACAATCAATCTCATTTTGAAAAGAGGACAACAAATAATCCTCAATGGAAGAGGCATAAAAATACTTACACCGGTCTCCCATTTTATTCATTAGATTTTCATAAAAGTCCACAGTAATATTATCACTGTGCTGCGCCTTGCAAATATATTCCGGAGCATTCCAAACATTTTTTAGGGTATGTTCCCAGTTGTTTCGCTTGATCATGGCACTGTCAGAAAAAATACTCACATCCTTGCAATCAGGATAATAGGAAGTCAAAATTTTCTCTGCCAAAATCGGTGTTGCAAAGGCTCCTGCCGAATCCCCGGCGATTAATAGACGCTCCGGATTGGGAAACAGCTCTTTTATTTTATCCATGCTGTGACGGAAGTTTTCATAACCGGCAAAATGAAGCAGGCGCTCATTTCCATTTTCATCCTCATAGTTAAGACAATTGTTTCCCAAATGAAAATCTCCTGTCGCATAGGTAATCACGCCAAAATTCCAGCTGTGAAAAGGATTTCTCTGACGATTTTCCGTGATGCCGATATTGATATTCATAATCTGAGTAAAGGGGCGCAAATTGCTCCAATAATAATTGGGCACACCGGCAGCCACTCTTCCTCCCGTTACGGGAGCAGCCGCCATTTCTTTGCTCCAAGCCACCCCTCCTCCGGAGAGAAAAATACAAAGCTTTTTGGTCCGACGCTTTTTCATATAAATATGATATCCAGAGCCGTCGCCGGAAATTCCCTCCTCAATAGGAATGCGATACCACACATCCAACTTCGGACTGTCTTGTAAGCAAGGGGCTTCATATTTATCCGCAATGCGGTTTCCAATAGAACGTTCCAGAAAATCTCCGGTGTGCTCTGCCAGTTGCTCTGTATGCTCCAGCACATCTTTCCGAATTTTTGAAACCCGTTTTTTTAACATAAATCTATCCTTTACATATTCCAGTATTTCGCAGCCGCATTTTTGAATTCACGGAAACGAAAAATCAATACAAAAGCAGCCACCGCCAACATAAATGCAATACAACCTGCTGTCAAATACGGCCAGGGATTTAACCCATAATGAATAGGGATCAGCTGGAGGAAGGATAATAATACATCCATAATAACGTAAATCAGGTATTCTCCCAACAACAATCCCTCAAAATGTCCAATCAAAACGGTGGTAATCAGCAATGCCAAAAAAATAGAGGGAATCACAAAGGCAAAGCTCCATCTGTAGCCACCCATATGGCGATTGATCATATACACCGCCAGAATAATAATATACGCCTCTGCGGTAAAAAGTTTTAACAAATTGCTTCGGTAATAAATCGCCACCGCCAAATCTCCCAAAGCAAACACAATAATGGTGCCAACCAGTCCCAGACTGTGAAGCCAACTACCATTGATATAACCAATAAAACCAAAAATGATTTCGATTAATACTCCGATAAACACGGCAATTCGAAATAAGGTAACAGTGGACACCGGGGCAGTTTTAATCACAGGAAAAGCTCCCTCTTCCACTTCACCCACCAGTCTGCCCTGACAAAGAGGACAACATTTTTTGTTTCCAAGAATTTTTACTTTGCATTTTGGACAATTCATTTCGTTTCCTCCTTATCATAATCATTGGTAGAGATTTCTACCTCCAAACCTCGTTTGGAAAGTCCACGGAAAAAATTCAAAAACACCCGATGATCCTCAAAAGCCGAAACAGCCCCAAATACCATGCGGTCTCCAAAAGAGGAAACACAGATTTGTACATTGGGTGTGGCCATAAAGGCAGAAAACTGACGAATGTAGGGAGTCAGTTCCTTTGGCATAGTAATCTTTCCAAGGTTGGACATGGTTCCAGTGGTTCCCTTTTGGGCAATTCTTGTAATCATTTGTACCACCGGATCCTTTACAAACAAAGGTACCAATTTTAAGGCAATATTCCTGGTTAACCCGCTATATCCGTTCATGGTATTTTGGATCTTGTCTTTTGTCAGCTGACTCTCAAAGGATTCTTTTACCACTTTCAAAATGCTTTCCAAAGTTCCGTCATAATCCTTTGGCCAAAAATTCACATTAATAACCCCAAAGAAATTTCTAGTGGTTTCTGAAGGAAAATATTGGCGAAGATTTACAGGAACCGAGATAACAATGGGCTTTCTCTGTTCCTGTATGCTCATCACATTTAGAATTGCTTCTATATATAATACAACCGTAAGAATCCCTGCCGTAGTTTCATACTGATGGGCCAAATCTACGAAAGCCTTCGCAGAAATAACTCCTTCTACCAAACGGGAATGCAGGTTTTCATCCCGTAGCTGTTCAATCTGATAAGCCTTGGTTCCCAACATTCCTTTTAACTGTTCCCGATTTTTCTCCTTTGAATAAAACTGGCGAAAAGCATCCTCGTTTTTTCCTGAGGTGGAAGAAGCATCCACTTCCTCCTCCTTAACACTTACGCCGTGTTTTAAAAACAAATAATTGGTTACAATGGCTTTCAAAAAAGAAAAGGCCCCTGTACCATCTGCCAACACATGAAACATTTCCAGATTGATACGGTTTCTATAGTAATTTACACGATACAAAAGTTTTCTTCTGCCGGAATAGTACAAAGGGGCACAGGCAACTTTGCTCTCTTCTTTCACCACTGCCTTTTCCCTGATACTGTCCAGATAATACCAAAAGAATCCCTTTCTTAGAATTACGTTAAAATGTGGATATTCTTCTACTGTCAAATCCAAGGCTTCCTGTAAAACATCCCCATCAATTTCTTCCTTTAATTCACAAACAATGCGAAAAACTCTGGTATCAGAACCATGAACACTGGAAGGCACAATTGTAGCTGCGTTATCCAAGCGATACCATCTGATGTCCTGCATTTATCTCTCTCCTCTCTTTCTACACATGTGTATATTATATCATACCTGTGAGAAGACTAATATTTGTTATGCACTTTTTCAATAAAGCACAACCGATCCTTAAGCTCTATCCTGGAGCCGTCATCCAAAATAGCAAATCCCGTCATTCGACCAAAGACCTGATGCTGATCAGAAACAATCAGTTTAAAATCCATCTTTGCGAAGCGATCCAAAATAGGAACAAAGGTCATTTCAAAGCGATGATGAGATTCTGATATTTTCCATACATCCATATAACGAGGGCTATCCATATCACACAAATCAATATCGTTGGGAATTTCAATGGAAACATCATCTAGTTTATGAATCCTTTTATCATAAAAAATCACATTTTCCGTAGCCTTTGATGTGTTTCCAAATCCAAAGCCAATATTAAATCCAAAATCATGCCCTAAAACGTTGGCATTTCCGCTTCCCCAATACCAGGTGTTGTCATAGGTCCACACGCCTCTTCCCCAATCTAGCGTTCCGTAATCCTGCTGAGGAGAAAACTCATAACTTTTTCCGTCAAATTCCACCCTTCCCTGAGCTTTCATGGTGTTGATTTTTTGATTGTAATAAAAATGTTTGGGCTTATCCCAGGGCGTAGCAATGACCATAGACTCCATCTTTGGCTGTTCCAATACAAGATCTGCCGTCAGAGTTTTTCCATCATAAAAATCATGAAAAACGCAGGAAATCTCTCTGGTAGAATCTGTTTTTTTATAATGAAGCTTTAAACGCTGGTCTTCATAATGACAATCCCCCTCATCAGAGGTCTCAGGTAGATGAAGTTTACCCATAGGAAAAACATTTAAAACGGTTTCTGTATGTTCCCAGGGATTCTCCTTATTTAACAATAGTAAGGAAACAGACTGTAAGCCCACATAGCCATCATCGGATAAGGTAAAGGCAACGCCATAACTGTCTCCCTCATCTCCCCCATCATGAAGCACCATGTAATAATCCCATTCTTTAATTCGAAACTTCGGTGCCTTAATGTCTACTCTGTGATATTCAAAAAGCTGGCTTCTCGCCCATCCCGGCTGTAAGAGATCCCCATTTTCATTTAACAACGGTTGCTTTTTGGTGATTTCGTGACTCCTCATAGTTTCCCCTCCTGAGTATTTGCTTCTTAAATATAGAATAAAAGCCCTTTTGAAAGGGCTTTATCTCATTTTCTATAAGTATAACACTATGGCGGAAATAACACATTGGAAAATCATTGAGAAAAAGGAAAAACCCGTGATTAAAATCAATCACGGGTAAAAAACGTAATGCCGCAGACCGGAATCGAACCGGTACGATGTCGCCACCACAGGATTTTAAGTCCTGCGCGTCTGCCAGTTCCGCCACTGCGGCATCTTGAAGAATTTCTCCTTCAAAAATGGGACCTACAGGGCTCGAACCTGTGACCCTCTGCTTGTAAGGCAGATGCTCTCCCAGCTGAGCTAAGATCCCATAAACAAAAATATGAAATTAAACGACCCGAGCGGGGCTCGAACCCGCGACCTCCGCCGTGACAGGGCGGCGCTCTAACCAGCTGAGCCACCGGGCCTTATGACTTAATGAGAACAATTGTCCTCAGATAGTGGACCCTCGGGGACTCGAACCCAGGACCGACCGGTTATGAGCCGGTTGCTCTAACCAACTGAGCTAAGGGTCCAAATCAAATTGGTACACACTATTTTAAATGACCCCGACGGGAATCGAACCCGTGTTACCGCCGTGAAAGGGCGATGTCTTAACCGCTTGACCACGGGGCCTCGTTACGAGCACTTAGACGGTAACGAATGAAATGAAGTTAGCGTCTTACGTGCGATACACACTTTGCACTTAATGAGACCAAGTCGAAGACGACGGTCGAATTTAGTAGCAGAAGTGTAATGACTTTACAAGTCAAAATTCTTCTTACAAAGAAAAACTCCCCGAGTAGGGCTCGAACCTACAACAACTCGGTTAACAGCCGAGTGCTCTACCATTGAGCTATCGAGGATTATAAAATTCTGGTAATTATACCTCCAGCGAAACCAGGAACTCGCCGCAGTGCTCTACCATTGAGCTATCGAGGATTATTATTAGGCCAAAGCCTATTGGCATGTACCTTCAAAACTTCATATTGATAAATATCCGTTCGCTTAAATTGCTCTCTTGAAAAAAGCCTTCGATCGATTAGTGACAGTCAGCTGAACATGTTACCATGCTTACACCTCTGCCCTATCAACCTTGTAGTCTTCAAGGGATCTTATGTCCTTATAGGACGGGATATCTCATCTTGAGGGGGGCTTCCC
>JAILJP010000008.1 GCA_024694625.1 Lachnospiraceae bacterium
ATGGTGATCAGGAGAGATATGCAAAAATAGCAGGTCATGGTTATCGGATATTGGCGGAAGCAATGGAGGCAAATTTACCATATGAGATTAAGTGCCCTTCTATTTTAATTTGCGGAGAAAAAGATCATGCCGGCTCTTGTATCCGGTATAATAAGGTATGGCATAAGAATACCGGAATTCCGATAGAATGGATAAAAGACGCGGGACATAATTCTAATACCGATGCACCGGAAATTGTAAATCGGCTAATTGAGGAACTGGTCAAGAAATTATAGTTAAGAAAACAGTGAGTAGTATCACATTAGAAATCGAAGATAAAACTCACGCGAATGTAAAAGTTTGACACACCCTTGTAAATATGTTATTTTTTTAAAAAATTTATATCATTCATAGGATTTAGGTGCCCATAATATTTATATAGGTATGGGTGAAAAGGGAATCCGGTGAGAATCCGGAGCGAAGCCGTCACTGTGTTAGGGAGTGTGCTTTCATATCACTGAGTAAAATGCTTGGGAAGAGAAAGCATATGTTGATCGAAGTCAGGAGACCTGCCTATTTCTTGTAATTTTGATTTGCGGAACTCGAATCATTATTCACATGAATTAGTAAAGGTCTTCGGGCCTTTTGTTTTTGTGCGTATGATAAGAGACTGCTTATGGCAGTCTTTTCTTTTTGATGGTCTTTTTGCAAATCGGGGATGATTAAATAGATATGCTAGGAGGAAGAACATGAAAAAGAAAAGTTTACAGTTGTTGGCAGTGTTGATGTCAGCTACATTCTTATTTGCAGGATGTGGAAACAGTGCAAAAGTAACTGAGACAGAGAGTACGGTTTCAGAAAAGGAAGATGATCAAGTGGCAGCAGATAAGGTTGCAGAATTAATTGACGCTATTTATGTTCAGGAAAGAACAGACAAGACAGATGAACAGTGTACTGCTGCAAAGGAAGCCTGGGATGCTTTGACGGATGCGCAAAAGGAACTTGTAGAAGGTGAATACGCAGATCCCGATTATTTTGGAAGAGATACAGGGGATGCTTCAAAGGATGATCCTTTAAATCAGGATGATATTGGTGAGAATGAAATCCTTGTAGTAAGCTTTGGTACTTCTTTTAATGACAGTCGTGTTGCAGATATAGGCGGTGTAGAAAAGGCCATTGCGGCAGCTTACCCTGATTGGTCTGTAAGACGAGCATTTACGGCACAGATTATTATTAATCATATTCAGGCCCGTGATGATGAAAAGATTGATAATGTGGAACAGGCTTTAGATCGCGCTGTTGCAAATGGCGTAAAGAATCTGGTTGTTCAGCCCACACATTTAATGCACGGTGCTGAATACGACGAGTTGACAGCTACAGTAGAAACCTATGCTGATAAGTTTGAATCCGTAAAGATTGCAGAACCCCTTTTGGGACAGGTGGGAGCAGATGCTTCTGAAGTAAATGCGGATAAGGAAACTGTTGCAAAGGCTATTACAACAGAGGCTGTTTCCGATGGTGGATTCGAAAGCAGAGAAGCTGCAGCAGAAGAAGGTGTTGCATTTGTATTTATGGGTCATGGTACTAGCCATACCGCAAAGGTAACCTATAGCCAGATGCAGACACAGATGGATGCCCTTGGTTATGAAAACGTATTTATCGGTACCGTTGAAGGTGAACCGGAAGAAACTTCTGTTGAAAATATTATTGCGGCTGTAAAAGAAGCCGGATATAAAAAGGTTGTTCTTCGTCCACTTATGGTGGTTGCAGGTGATCACGCCAACAATGATATGGCAGGGGATGATGAAGATTCTTGGAAATCTATGTTTGAAGCAGATGGTTCTTTTGAATCTATTGACTGTCAGATTGCAGGCTTGGGAGAAATTGCTGATGTTCAGGCAATTTATGTAGCCCATACCTCTGAAGCAACAGGAGTTGCACCGGTAGAAAGTGCAACTACAGATGAATTAAAGGAAGGGGAAACCTATAGTGCTGAGTTTACTACCGATAGCAGTATGTTCCATGTAAATGACGCAAAGGATGGCAAAGGAGAACTTACCGTAAAAGACGGAAAGATGTATATTCACATTTCTCTTGTGTCTCAAAAAATTGTAAATCTTTATTTGGGAACTGCAGCTGATGCAGAAAAGGATGAGGCAAATTGGATTCAGCCAACCAAGGATGAAGTGACATACTCAGATGGAACTATAGAAACTGTAAATGGATTTGATGTTCCTGTTGAAGAGTTAAACAAAGAGTTTGACTTAGCTATTTTAGGTGAAAAAGGAACTTGGTACGACCACAAGGTATCTGTATCCAATCCTCAATCATTAGAGAAATAATAAATGAAATATTTTAAAATTATAATTGCTGCAGCGCTGGCTTTAAGTTTAACAGCCTGCAGCTTTTTTTATAAGAATGAAACAGAAAACATAAATACTGAAGTCGCTGATGGGGAATACAGCTGTGAGGTTTCCCTTTCCGGTGGAAGCGGAAAGGCTTCTGTAGCATCTCCTGCTACGGTGATAGTAGAAGGCAATAAAAAAACGGTGCAGCTGGTTTGGTCCAGTTCTCACTATGACTATATGCTGGTAGAAGATCAAAAGTATGAGAACGAAGGAAAAGAAGGGGAAAACTCCACATTTACCATACCCTTTGAAAAATTTGACGAAGCATTTCAGGTGATTGGCGATACCACAGCCATGAGTACACCCCATGAAATTGAGTATGAGCTTACTGTTTTTGCGCCAGGGGAAAGTGCTTCAGATGCTACACCATCAACTGAGACAGGAAAGGATAATTCTTCCAATCGTTCAAGTGAAGATGAGACGACGGAATCCGGAAGTGTTCGTTTAGGGAATCTGACCTATGAATCTTCGTTGGAACTGGATTATGCAAATAATTTCTCTGTAGATTATTACAAAAGTGATAAAGGGGATGAGTACGCATTTATTACCATTACCGGCGTTAGTTCCAATCAGTATTTTTTGAGACCCCTAGATGGAGCGGATGCATCCGTAAAGGGACTGTCAGATAATGTGACGGTGTTGGGGCAAATCCATAAGACTTATTTGGTTTCTACCTCTGTAATGGATTTGATTGTAAATATCGATGGACTTTCTGATATTGCCTTTTCCGGAAGTGATGCAAAAGACTGGTATATCGAGGAAGCAGTATCTGCCATAGATGATGGAGAGATTTTGTATGGGGGAAAATACTCTGCTCCGGATTATGAATTGTTGGTTTCCAAAGGCTGTAATTTTGCCATTGAAAACACCATGATTTATCACAACCCGGAGGTGAAAGAAAAACTGGAATCTTTGGGGATTCCTGTATTGGTGGAGACTTCCGGTTATGAAGGTTCTCCGTTAGGAAGGCTGGAGTGGATAAAACTCTATGGCGTATTATATGGACATTTGGATGCGGCCACAGAGGTGTTTGAAAACCAGGTGAGTCGTACCAAAAATGTATTGGATGTAGAAGCAACGGACAAGAGTGTGGCATTCTTTTCCATCAACTCCAACGGGCAGATTACCGTTCGAAAAAATGGGGATTATATTTCTTCTATGATTGCAATGGCTGGAGGAAACTATGTGCCGGGGGATATTTCGGCTGGCGACGATGCGCTGTCTACGGTAAAGATTTCCATGGAAGATTTTTATGTGGGAGCTGTGGATGCCGATGTGCTCATATACAACAGTACTATTGAAGGAGAAGTTTCTTCTATAGAAGATTTGACCAAGTCCATGCCGTCATTGAAAGACTTTCAGACAGTGAAAGATAAAAACGTCTATTGTTTAAGAGAAGGATATTTTCAAAAGACGACGAAAGTGGCAGAATTTATAGAAGAATTACATTTGATATTAACAGACTCTTTTGAAACGGGAGAATGTTTCTATAAGCTGAAGGAGTAACAATGAAACCGGAGAAGAAAAGATCTACCTATTTGTTTCCTGTTATGATTGGAATACTGTTTTTGTGTTTTGTCTTAAGTATTCGTGTAGGAAGTGCAGATGTAACGATGAAGGATATTTTTGCTACATTGTTTTCTTCCGGGGAAGATTACTATGGAAGTATCATTCTTTCCATTCGTCTTCCACGAATAATTGCAGCAATGGTTTTGGGAGGAGCGCTTGCAGTATCTGGATATTTATTGCAGGTCTTTTTTGGAAATCCCATTGCCGGTCCTTATGTGCTTGGTATTTCATCTGGAGCAAAACTTTTTGTGGCCATATGTATGGTGGTTATGGTAGGAAAAGGGGTATATATCAGTTCTTTTGTTATGGTGGTTGCCGCGTTTGTGGGCTCTATTCTTTCGATGTCTATCGTTATGATGTTGGCAGGCAAGGTGAAAAACATGGCACTCTTAGTGGTTTGTGGCGTTATGATTGGCTATATTTGTTCGGCGATTACAGAGTTTGTCATTACCTTTGCAAATGATTCTAATATTGTAAATTTGCACAACTGGTCGTTGGGAAGTTTTTCCGGAATCAGTTGGGAACATGTTTGGATTTCCCTTTGCATTGTGAGTATTACTTTGGTGATTTCATTTTTGATGTCAAAGCCTATTGGCGCATATCAGCTAGGGGAAGCCTATGCGAGAAATATGGGGGTAAACATAAAACGTTTGCGAATTGTTTTAATATTACTTTCCAGTATTTTGTCAGCTACGGTAACCGCCTTTGCCGGTCCCATTTCCTTTGTGGGAATTGCGGTTCCCCATATTATGAGAGGGGTTATGAAAACGGCAAAGCCATTGATTATGATTCCCGGTTGTTTCCTTGGAGGAGCAGTGATTACCTTACTTTGTGATTTCATAGCAAGAAGTGCCTTCGCACCTACGGAAGTTAGTATTAGTGCAGTGACGGCTGTATTTTTGGCGCCTGTTGTAATTTACATTTTAGTGGCGAGGAGGGCAAACCAGCGTGGATAATGTTTTAAGTACTTTGGCCCTTGATGTGGGATATGCAAAAGGAAAACCTGTTGTAAATAAAGTATCCTTTGATGTAAAAAAAGGTGAAATCATTGCATTAATCGGAGGAAACGGCGCAGGAAAATCTACTATTTTAAAAACCATAACAAGGCAGTTGGAAAAGCTTTCCGGTGAAATCAGTATTTGTTCTATGAAGGATATGGAACTTGACGAAGAATCCATGGCAAAAAAAGTGTCCATGGTTACTACGGAAAGAATCCATCCGGAACTCATGAGCTGCTATGAAGTGGTTGCCACCGGTCGTTATCCCTATACCGGAAGATTGGGAATTTTAGGAGAAGAAGACGAAAGCGCCATTGAAGAAGCGATTCAAATGGTAGGGGCAAAGGAGATTTCCGGTGAGGATTTTTCCAAGGTCAGTGATGGACAGCGTCAACGGATTATGTTGGCTAGGGCGATTTGCCAGGATACGGATCTATTGATTTTGGATGAGCCCACATCTTTTTTGGATGTGCAATATAAATTGGATATTTTATCGGTAATCAGGAAATTGGTGAAAGAAAAAGAGAAGGCTGTGGTCATGTCCATTCATGAGTTGGAATTTGTACCGGCTATGGCTGATTTGGTAATTGGTATTTATAACAATGCCGTGTATCAGGTGGGAACACCCAAGGAGATTCTCACAGGAGAAAATCTGGAAGTGATGTATGGAATGGAAAACGGCAGTGGAAACGTAATGGCAGAGGGGTTATGGAACTATGCGAATTCACTTGAGAGGTTAATATGTCAAAAGTAATCATGGTTCAGGGAACAATGTCAAACGTCGGAAAGAGTCTTTTGGTAGGCGGGTTGTGTAGAATTTTTGCCCAGGACGGATGGAAGGTGGCTCCCTTTAAATCGCAAAATATGGCATTAAATTCCTTTGTAACAAAGGAGGGATTGGAACTGGGAAGAGCCCAGGCCATGCAGGCGGAGTGCGCAAAAGTTTCTCCCAGTGTTTATATGAATCCCATTCTCTTAAAGCCCACCAATGATGTGGGCTCCCAGGTAATTGTAAATGGTGAAGTGGTTGGGAATATGAGCGCCAGAGAATACTTTTCTTATAAAAAGAAACTGGTGCCGGATATTTTGGCTGCCTATCATAAACTGGAAGAATGGGCGGATATTATTGTCATCGAAGGGGCGGGAAGTCCGGCTGAAATCAACTTGAACAAGGATGATATTGTAAATATGGGGATGGCCCGATTGGTGGATGCTCCGGTGCTGTTGGTGGGAGACATTGACAGAGGTGGAGTGTTCGCACAGCTTTTAGGAACCTTAGAACTTTTGGAAAAGGAAGACAGAAAAAGAGTAAAAGGTTTGGTGATAAATAAATTTCGGGGAGATAAGAGCCTGTTGGATTCTGGTATTACCATGATTGAAGATATGGGTGGAGTACCGGTAGTTGGAACCCTTCCTTATGTGCCTCTTATGATTGATGATGAGGATAGTTTAAGTGAGCGCTTGGACAATCGACGATATCAACAGGATGGAAGCATTCTCCTTGCTGTGGTGCGTTTGCCGAGAATCTCAAATTTTACAGATATGGCTCCTTTTGAAACTATACCGGGAGTGACGGTTCGATATGTAACAGATCTAAAAGAACTGGATGCTGCAGACATGGTGATTGTCCCTGGAAGTAAAAATACCATATCCGACATGAAATGGTTAATTGAGTCAGGTATGGAATCGGCGATAAAGCGCTTTGCAAAAGAGAAGCCTGTAGTGGGAATCTGTGGTGGATTCCAAATGTTGGGGAAGAAGATTTTTGATCCCCATGGTGTGGAAAACGACGCTAACGAAGGGGATAGTTTCAAGGAAATTCGCGGCTTGGATCTTTTGCCTATGGAATCCGTGCTGCAAACCCAAAAACATCGAAGCCAAACTGCGGGAAGATTTTCCAATTTGTCCAATGTGTATGGGGCCCTTTCAAAGGAAGCGTTTTTGGGTTATGAGATTCATAACGGAAACAGCAGTTTATGTCAAAATGGAAGTGTTTCCGGGCAGGAATCCTTGAAATCTGTAGATGTAATCCAAGAGGATGAAGCAGGAAATGTGATTCTATTACAAAAAGAAAATATTTTTGGTACCTACGTCCATGGGATTTTTGATCAGGGAGAACTGGCTTATAAATTGATGAAGGCTTTGGCGGATCAAAAGCATGTGGAATTAAAAGCTGACGCTTTGGATTACAGGGCGTTGAAGGACGCTGAGTACGATAAGTTGGCAGATGTTTTAAGAAAGAATTTAGACATGGAGTTTGTTTACAGTTTATGGAAATAGAATTTATTTTACCGTCGGAAATTGAAAAACGCAGTTTTGAAATTATTGGGGATGAACTGTCAAAAATGGGTGTTGTTTTGGACTCGGAGCAGGCGCCTATTACCAAAAGAGTGATTCATACCAGTGCAGATTTTGATTATGCAAAAACCATGCGTTATTCAGAAAACGGGATACGAGTTGCGAAGAATCTCATAAAAAATGGCGCTCATATTGTAACAGACACCAATATGGCACTTTCTGGAATCAACAAAAAACGATTGGCCGTCTATAGTGGAGAGGTGCATTGTTTTATGGCGGATGAGGATGTGGCAGCGGAGGCAAAACTTCGTCAAGTAACAAGGGCTACGGTTTCTATGGAACGTGCCATGGAGCTGGATGTTCCTATTATTTTTGCCATAGGAAATGCCCCCACGGCGCTGATATCCCTTTATGATTTAATGCAAAAAAAGGGATTACGTCCGGACTTTGTAATTGGTGTTCCAGTGGGATTTGTAAATGTGGTGGCGGCGAAGGAACTGTTTTTAAATTCCGATGTGCCTTACATTATTAACGAAGGAAGAAAAGGCGGAAGCAATATCGCTGCGGCGATTGTAAACGCATTACTATACAATTTAGATGTTTAAAATATGAGGTGAAGGATGAAAAAAGGCTTTACCACGGGAAGTTGTGCAGCGGCAGCAGCAAAGGCCGCCACGTACATGCTTTTAACAGGAACAAAAAAAGAAAAGATTTCCATTGAAACTCCGGCAGGGGTGATGTTTGATGCAGATATAAAAGATATTTTTATTTCTGAAAACAGCGCCGGCTGCAGTGTGGTAAAAGACGGCGGAGATGATCCGGATGTGACCACGGGAAGCCATGTACGAGCAGAGGTGTCCATTGATGAGGATTCTTTAAAAGAAGCAGAACTGGAGATTGACGGTGGATATGGTGTAGGTCGTGTGACCTTACCCGGATTGGATCAGCCTGTGGGAAACGCTGCCATCAATCATGTTCCAAGAAAAATGATTGAAAAAGAGGTGCTGGAAGTTTGCAAGTTTCTGGATTTTAAAGGCAAATTAAAAATTGTCATTTCCGTTCCCGAGGGAGAAAAACTAGCGAAAAAGACCTTCAATCCTCGTTTGGGAATTGTAGGGGGGATCTCCATTCTTGGTACAACAGGAATCGTGGAGCCTATGAGTACCAAGGCTTTGATTGATACCATTTTGGTAGAACTAAAGCAAAAGAAAGCCCTTGGAATGAAAAACGCTGTGGTTTCTCCGGGAAACTACGGTTTGAAATTTATGGAAGAAACCTATCACTATGATTTGAACCAAAGTGTAAAATGTTCCAATTATATTGGGGAGGTTGTGGATATGTCCTGTGATCTTGGGTTTGAGACACTTTTAATCACGGGGCACATTGGAAAGCTTGTGAAGGTAGCCGGCGGTATCATGAATACCCATTCTCATGAAGCAGATGCAAGGATGGAGATTTTAGCCGGATGTGCCATAAGAGCTGGTGCTTCTGCAACAACGGCTCGAAAGATACTAGATTGTTTGAATACTACAGAAGCACTTTTCCTTATAAAAGAAGCAAATATTTTGGAAGAAACTATGGAAATCGTCCTTGAGAAAATATTGTTTTATTTGGATTTTCGGGCACAGGGACGGATCAAAACAGAATGCATTTTGTATTCCAATGAATTTGGTTTGCTGGCGGAGTCCAAAAATGCAAGGAAGATATTAGAGGGAATCAAATGATTTATTTTGTTGGAGCAGGCTGCGGTGCAGTGGACTTGATTACCGTTCGTGGTATGAATCTTTTGAAAAAAGCAGACATTATTATCTACGCCGGTTCATTGGTGAATACCCAGCTTTTGGACTATGCAAAAGAAACCTGCGAGATTTATAATAGTGCCACTATGACCTTGGATGAAGTGTTACAGGTGATGGTGGACGGAAATCAAAAAGAAAAAGACATTGTTCGACTACATACGGGAGAACCCAGTATTTTCGGGGCCGTACAGGAGCAGATGCACCTGTTGGATGAAAGGAAAATTCCCTATGAAAGTTGTCCTGGAGTTAGTGCAGCTTTTGGTGCTGCTGCCAGTTTAAATCTGGAATATACCCTTCCGGATGTAAGCCAGTCCTTGATTATTACCCGCATGGAAGGAAGAACCAGCGTTCCGCCCAAAGAGTCCATAGAAAGTTTTGCGGCCCATGAAGCTTCCATGGCAATTTATTTAAGTGCCGGCATGATGGAGGAATTGCAAAAAAGATTGTTGGACGGTGGATATCGTAAGGATACGCCGGCAGCCATTGTGTATAAAGCATCCTGGCCCCAGGAAGAAAAGTACATTTGTAGGGTGGAAACCTTGGCAGAAACTGCAGAACTCCATGGGATTAAAAATCTGGCTGTAGTGTTAGTGGGAGATGTGATTTCAAAATCCGGATATGCGTTGTCAAAGCTTTATTCCCCGGATTTTGAAACAGGATTTCGAAAGGCAAGGAGCGACCGTGAAAACTAGATATATTGTGGGGATTACCTACTTTACAGAAAATGGAAAAGAAGTGGCAAAGAGATTGAAGGACAACTGTCCCAATGTTTTCTTTGAAGAAAAGCCGGATGTGTTGGAGTTATCTCTTTGGGTGAAGCAGTGTTTTTATGAGCGGATTCCTTTGGTTTTTATTTGTGCTACCGGAATTGCAGTAAGAATCATTGCGCCCTTTGTGGAAGACAAACTTTCCGACAGTCCGGTAATCGTTATGGATGAACTTGGGGAAAATGTGATTCCAATTTTATCCGGACATTTTGGTGGCGCAAATGAAATTGCAAAAGATTTGGCTGATGCACTTTCGACAAAGGCAATTATTACCACTGCCACAGATCTTCATCAGGCATTTTCTGTTGATGTTTTTGCAAGAAAAAACGGACTTCGTATTTTAGACAAAGATGGAATAAAGGTGGTTGCCTCAAAGGCTTTAAAACAAGAGGGGATTCAAATTACTTCAAGCTTTCCTTATTTTGTAGAAGGAAATCTTCCGAAAAACGTGGAAATTTTCCATGATTCGGCTTCCACGCCTACAGATGTGTATTTGTCTGATGAAGCACAAGAGGGCTTTACGTTGATTCCTAAAAGATTGGTTTTGGGAATGGGATGCAAAAAAAATAAAAGTTTTGAAGAGTTATTGGAATTTGTAAAAAGTGAGTTTTCACTGGAAGAATTACGGCAAAACCTATACGGGATTGCCACAATAGATGTAAAAGAAAATGAAGTGGGACTTATGAAACTGGCTCAGTTTTTGGGAGCAAAGTTTATGACCTATAGCGACGAGGAACTTCGAAGTGTAGAAGGTGCGTTTCCTGAGTCGCCTTTTGTGGAGGAGACCGTTGGGGTTTCCAATGTTTGTGAACGAGCAGCAGTATTAGGTGCCGGCTTAAAGGAAAGAAATCTGGTGCTTGAAAAAAAGACAGGTAATGGCATGACCCTTGCCGCTGCCAAAAGAAGTGAGATTCATTTGAGTTTTTAATACAGGAGAGAACATGACTGGACATATTTATATCATTGGAATGGGACCGGGCTATAGAGAAATGATGACCCGGGAGGCATATGAGGCAATCAAAAGCGCAGATGTCATCGTAGGGTATACGGTTTATATTGATTTGGTAAAAGAATATTTTTTTGACAAGGCATTTTTTACCACTCCTATGAGACAGGAAGTAAAGCGCTGTAAAGCATGTTTTGATTTTCTAAAAGAAGGAAAAAATGTGGCATTTATTTGCAGTGGAGATGCAGGAGTATATGGTATGGTAGCGCCTATGCTTGAACTCTTGCCGGAATACGAAAAAGACGGAATCAGTTCAGAGGATATTACTGTGATTCCGGGAGTTACCGCCGCTATATCTGGAGCAGCAGTTTTGGGAGCTCCTCTTAACCATGATTTTTGCATTATAAGTCTCAGTGATTTGTTGACGCCTTGGGAAACCATTGAAAAAAGACTAAAGGCTGCAATCTACGGAGATTTTGCCATTGCTATTTACAATCCTTCCAGCAAAAAACGACAGGATTATTTGCACAGAGCCTGTGAGATTATGTTGGATGCCGGTGCAAAAAAAACAAGAGCCTGTGGCTATGTAGAAAACATTGGAAGAGACGGCACGAAATCCTTTGTCTGTACTTTGGATGAGTTAAAAGATATAGAGGTAAACATGTTTACCACGGTGTTTATTGGAAACAGTCAAAGTGAAATCATACAGGGAAAACTGGTTACAAAAAGAGGATACGATATTTCATGAAAAAGGTAATTATTTTTGGAGGAACCACAGAAGGAAAAGAACTGGCGGAAGAGTTGGCCGTTTACGGAATCTCTTCTGTTTATTGTGTTGCAACGGAGTATGGAAAACAGCAGCTGAAACCTTCAAAATATATTCGCATTCAGTCGGGAAGAATGGATGGAAAAGCCATGCTGGAGTTCTTCCAAAAAGAACAGCCTGTTGGGATTGTGGATGCGACCCATCCCTATGCAATAGTGGTGAAAGAAGAAATTCACTGGGCTTTGGAAAACTATGAAGACCTACCTTTTTTCCGAGTAAATAGAGGAGAGGAAAAAGTTGATTACAAAAACTGCAAATTCTTCGATTCTGCAAAAGAGTGCGCCTATGCTTTGGAACAAACCAAAGGAAGAGTTTTTTTAACAACAGGAAGCAAGGACCTCTCTCTTTTTTGTGAGAAAGAATCAGTGCGAAATCGAATTGTTGCCAGAGTGATTCCGGGAGAAGAAAGTCTTCGCCTGTGTGAAGAGGCAGGGCTAAATGGAACTCAAATTATTGCCATGCAGGGACCTTTTTCCTTGGAGATGAATCTTGCTTTGATGAAAGAAAAAAATGCGGAGATTCTGGTAATGAAGGAAGGAGGAAAAAGCGGCAATGAGAGGGAGCGAATTTTAGCCGCCCAAAAGCTGAACATTCCTTGTTACATTATAAAACGGCCAAAGGAATCACAAAGGGGATATACGCTTTTGGAAACAAAAGAAAAACTTTTGGAACTTTTTGGAATCCATGGGGGTTCTGAAAACAAAAAGCTTCAAATATCTTTGGCAGGATATGGTATGGGATTTGGCTCCGTTACCGAAGAAGTACAGCAGGCAATGGAGGAAGCGGATATTATTTTTGGCGCCAAACGAATGCTTGCCGGCATTACAGAACACAAGGTGACCTATCCCTATTATTTGGCGAAGGATATTTTGCCCATACTACGAGATGTTTTAAAAAATATGGAATCAGAACACACCGGTGCAAAAGAAAAAAAGGTTTTGATTTTGTTTTCCGGTGATACAGGATTTTACAGTGGGGCAAAGAAAATGAAAGAGGCGTTGGAAGAAGAAGGTTTTTCACCTCGGATTCTTCCGGGGATTTCTTCCATCAGTGCTATGGCGGCACGAGTGGGAGAAACTTGGGAAGATGCAAGGATTTTCAGTACCCATGGAGTTGAACTGAATCAGTGGAGACCGAAGCTTCGCTTTCTTTTAAAAGAGAATCAAAAAGTGTTTCTGATTACTTCTGGATGTCAGGATGTAAAACTTGTTGGAGCGCTTTTAAAAGAAATCGAAAATGACGAAGGCTGTCGATTCTCTGTGACTGCGGGAATGGATCTTTATGGAGATGAGCGAGTGATGGAATTGGACGCCGACGACTGTATGTCCTTTCAAGAAGAAGGGCTTTGCGTGTTGTTTTTGAAAAACAGTCAGCCTGTAAAAAAGAAGCTTACCCCCGGCGTGGAGGATGTTCTTTTTGAACGGGATGAAGTTCCTATGTCAAAGGAAGAAGTGCGGGCGCTTTCCCTTTGCAAGCTTGGCATACAAAAAGAGGCTGTCTGCTTTGACATTGGAAGCGGCACCGGGTCTGTAGCAGTGGAAATGGGACTGCTGGATACCAGTGTAGAAGTCTATGCTATAGAGCGTCAGAAAAAGGCCTGTGATTTGATACAAAAAAATGTAGAGAAGTTTCGACTGGAAAATGTGCATGTAATTGCCGGGGAAGCTGTGGATGCGCTTTTTCATCTTCCTACTCCCAGTCATGTGTTTATTGGTGGCAGTGGTGGAAATTTGGAAGAGATTTTACAGAAACTTATGGACTATAATGCAACCATAAAAGTTGTCATAAATTCTGTGACTTTGGAAACTGTAGCAGAGCTTTCTAGCATTTTGAAAAAATACGATTTTTGTGATGTGGATATGGTACAGCTTTTTGTCAGCAAGGCAAAACAGGCAAGAGACTATCATCTCATGCAGGGACAAAACCCGGTTTATATCACAACCTTTACCATATGTCAGAAGGATTAAATTGGAGTAAAAATGAGATACCCAAGAATTATGATTGCTGCGCCAAAGAGTGGCTCGGGAAAAACAACCGTTGTATGTGGTTTATTATCGGCTTTACAAAAGGCAGGAAAACATCCCTGCTCTTTTAAGTGCGGTCCGGATTACATTGATCCCATGTACCATCGAAATATTTTAAAAATTCCCTCCGGGAATTTGGATACTTTTTTTACAGATGATCAAACTACCCTCCGTCTTTTTACAGAAGAATATGAGGGAGATGTGGCAGTGATTGAAGGAGTTATGGGACTCTATGATGGAGTTGGTGGCATTGAACCTATGGGATCCAGTTATGACTTGGCCCATAAACTGGACTGCCCCATTATTCTTGTGATTGATGCCAAAGGCGCGGGGAAATCCCTATTGGCCCAGATTAAGGGTTTTTTGGACTATGACGAAAACGACCTGATTAAGGCTGTGATACTAAACAAAACATCGGTGGAGTTTGGAAAGATTTTAAAACCTTTGATTGAAAAAGAGCTTGGCATCAAATGCTTGGGCACCATGCCAAACGCTTCTTCCCTTTCTCTTCCGGAGAGACACTTGGGGCTTTTTCTTCCTGATGAGATCAAGGATCTACAGATGCGACAGGAAAAATTGGCAGATCTTTTTGCAGAACATATTTCACTTTTGGAGTGCTTAAAAATTGCAGAAAGTGCCAAAGAAATCAATACAAGAAAAATAAACCTTGAAGAAAAAAGTTCGAAAGAAAAGAATGGGGAATTTTTTCACCAATCAGGGAATCAAACTTTAAAACTGGGAGTGGCAAGAGATGAGGCCTTTTGTTTTTACTACAAAGAAAATATCACTCTTTTGGAAGAGGCCGGAGTAGAACTGGTAGAGTTTTCTCCTTTGCGGGATGAAACATTGCCAAAGAATTTATCCGGACTTCTTCTGGGCGGAGGTTATCCGGAGAATTATTTGGAGGAACTTTCCAATAACCATTCCATGAAAGATAGCATTCGTAAGGCGTTAAACAAGGGAATGCCCATACTGGCGGAATGTGGAGGTTTTTTATATTTGCTGGATGAGATAGAAGATCAGCATCAAAAAGCATATCCTATGGTGGGTGCCATGGAAGGAAGGGCTTTTTGGAATGGAAAATTGACCCGGTTTGGATATGTAACGATTCAAGATAAAGAAGGAATGGAAATCAAAGGCCACGAATTTCACTATTATGAAACCAATCACAACGGAGAGGCATGCAGCGCAACAAAACCCACGGGAAGAAAAAGTTGGCGTTGTATGCACAAAATCAATGGTGGAATGATAGGTTTCCCTCATTTGTATTATCCTTCCAATCCGGAATTTGTAACAAGATTTGTAGAGGCGATGAAAGCATATGAAAAACAATAGATGGGTAGTAGATGATATTTTGAATCAAAAAATATCTGTGGATCAACTAAATCCAAAAGACCTAGAGAACATGAACAATGAATGGAATCATGTGTCGAAACCCCTTGGGAGTTTTGGGAAATTTGAAAAAGTGTATTCCCGGATTGCAGTGATACAAAAACAGGATGTAGCAGATTTATCTCATATGAAACTGGTGGTGTTTTGCGGTGACCATGGAATTGTGGAAGAGGGGGTCAGTCAAACCGGTCAGGAAGTGACGGGGATTTGTGCCCAAAATATCGGACGAGGACTTACCACAGCAGGTGTGATGGCAAACTCCTTAGGCGTGGAGATTTGCGCAGTGGATGTGGGAATTCATTCTGACTCGGATATCCCTCACACGAAAAACTGTCGTATAAAAAAAGGAACCAATAACTTTTTAAAGGAACCGGCGATGACAGTGCCGGAGCTAAAAGCAGCGATTCAGGTGGGGATGGATGAAGCCTTGGAAAGCAAAGAAAATGGTATCCGTTGTTTGCTTGTGGGAGAAATGGGAATCGGAAACACTACATCAGCAGCGGTTATGGCAGGGTACTTCCTTGGTTTGGATGCCCATACGGTTACGGGAAGAGGCGCAGGCATAGATGATGGGGCGTTTCAAAGAAAGCAACAAGTAGTAGAGACGGCGCTTTCCATGTATCAAAATCTTTCTACATTAGAGATTTGCAGTTATTTCGGAGGGCTGGAACTGGCGGCAATGACAGGTCTGATTTTAGGCGGAGCCCTTTATGGAGTGCCTGTGATTTTAGATGGTATGCTTAGTATGATTTCTGCCTTGTCAGCAGAAAGACTGTTGGAACATACAAAGGACTACGTGATTGCGTCTCATATGAGTAAGGAACCGGTGGCAAAGAGCTTGGCCAAAGAACTTTCTTTACAGCCTGTTATTTACGGCAACATGGCTGTGGGAGAAGGAGCGGGCGCCCTTATGCTTCTGCCTCAGTTGAGACTGACGGATGTAGTGTTTCGAGAAGCTTTAAAATTTGGGGATTCCGGTGTGGATCAGTATAAGAATTATGAAGAGGAAAAATGATTACATTAGTTTATGGTGGAAGTAGCAGCGGAAAATCCGAATTTGCGGAAAATCTGGTATGCAGTAGCCGAATACAGAAAAAATATTATCTGGCGACCATGAAGTACTCCCCGGATACCAAAGAAAGAATCCATCGACACAGAGTACTTCGGGAAGGAAAAGGCTTTCACACCCTAGAGTATGCTGTGGACATTTCCAATGCTTTAAAAGAGTTAAAGGAGTTTGAAACCACAGAAAGCCATGCTTCAGAGGGGAAATGTATTCTCCTTTTGGAGTGCATGTCTAATCTTGTGGCAAATGAAATGTTTCTTGACGGAGAAATAAAATCTGCCCACCAATGCGCGGACAAAATTTTAAAAGAAGTGGAAGCATTGGAAAAGCAAACGGATTCTCTTGTAATTGTTACCAATAATGTATTTGAAGACGGAAGAAACTATGACAACGAAACGAAGGAATATATGAAAGCCTTGGGAATGGTAAACCGCCAATTGGCTGCCTCTGCTGAAAGTGTTTTTGAAGTGGTTGTAGGAATAGGAATAAAACAATGAAAATCATAAAATCGATGATCGTAGCATTTTCCATGTACTCAAAGATCCCCATGCCGAGATTTGAATGGGATAGTGAGGATATGAAATATCACTTAATATTCTTCCCTTGGGTAGGAGCAGTTATTGGCTGTTTGGAATATTTATTGCTACTTGTTTTTGAAAAATATCATATCCCCCAATATGCCTTTGGGGCGCTTGCGATGGTGATTCCTTTGGTGATTACCGGTGGCTTTCATGTGGATGGCTTTATGGACACGGAGGATGCCTTAAGCTCATGGAAAACAAAAGAGGAGCGCTTGGAAATTTTAAAGGACCCTCATATTGGAGCCTTTTCTGTAATTCATTTGGCAATGATTGGATTGGTCCTTTTTGCGTCCCTTTGTGTAATGGATGAAAAGGGATTTGCCGGTTGGTGTTTTTCTTTTTTTATCGCCAGAGCTCTCAGTGGGATTTGTGTGGTAAAAGCAAAAAAAGCAAAAGCAGATGGATTGCTTCATACAGAGGCAAAGACGGCTGGAGAAAATGTGGTATGTTTCTTTTTGGTGGTGGAGCTACTTGGATGTATGGCTTTTGAAATAATCATAAATCCTCTTTGTGCTTTGCTGCAGGGAATCGTGGCGCTGGTTATGACCGTTGTTTATCTTTGGGGTGCCAATAAAAACTTTGGAGGCGTTACCGGAGATTTGGCAGGCTGGTTTGTGGTAGTCACAGAAGTAGTAATGGCCGCGGCAGTTGGCGCAGGATGTGTATTTTTATAGAAAGACGTTTGGGAGCAGTAGAAAATGATTCTTATTGTAGGTGGAAGTTACCAGGGAAAAACCGAATATGCAAAGCAGCATTTTTCAAACCATAACATCTGGAATGGACTTCATCTTTTTGTGAAAGAAAAATTGAAAAAAAATCTCAGTGAAGAACAGATTTTAGATGAAATCCATAAAAAAACAGATGAAGGCCACTGGGTGCTGATTTCCGATGAGTTGGGAAACGGAATTGTTCCTATAGATGAGAAGGATACCCAATGGCGTGAGGTAACAGGTCGGATTTTAATTCTACTTGCAAAAGAGGCAGATGAAGTTTATCGCGTTCTTTTGGGAATGGGACAAAGGATAAAATAAATGGAAAAAACGATTACGCTGATTCGACATGGGAAGACGGCCGGTAATTTAGAAAAACGATACATCGGCACCACGGATGAACCCCTTTGTTTGGAAGGAGAAAATGAAATAAAAAATCGCTGCTATCCTCAGGCAGATTTGGTGTTTTGCAGCCCCCTTCTTCGCTGCAGGGAAACTGCAAAGCTGATTTATCCGGAGTCCTTGCCTTTGGTTATTGAAGATTTAAAAGAAACAAATTTTGGACTCTTTGAAGGAAAAAATTATTCTGAGTTGTCTTCAAATCCAAAGTATCAGGATTGGATTGATTCCGGTGGAACCATGGCTTTCCCTGGTGGGGAAAGCAAGGAGGAAGCATCAAAAAGATCGCTGGATGGTTTTTGGGAGTGCATAGATTTTAGTGGTGATGCAAAAAACATTTCTCTGGTGGTTCACGGTGGAACCATCATGGCGATACTTCGTCATCTTTTTGGTGGAGATTATTATTCATATCATGTAGAAAATGGTGAGGGATATACATTTGAGTTATCACATAATGGCATTTATAGCGGGCTTTGTTTTAGATCTTTTCTTGGGTGATCCCCACAGCTTTCCTCATCCGGTAAAATGGATGGGCAAACTGATTGCTGTTCTTACAAGAAAACTTTTAAAAGAAAAAGACGATGGAAAAACGAAAAAAAGAAATGGATTGATTTTGGTTTTGTTGGTTCTTTTTTGTACCATTCTTGTTTCAGCCTTGTTGTTAATTATTTCTTATCAGCTGCACCCCTATTTTGGAGTTGTGATGGAGGCGGTTATGACCTATCAGTGTTTGGCTGCAAAGAGTCTATATAAAGAAAGTATGAAGGTATATGATGCCTTACATATTGGAGTGGAAGAAGGAAGAAGAGCGGTTTCCATGATCGTGGGCCGGGACACAGCGCAATTGGATGAGAGGGGTGTTATAAAGGCAGCAGTGGAAACGGTAGCGGAGAATACTTCCGATGGTGTGATTGCGCCTATGATGTATTTAGCATTGGGGGGCCCGGTTTTGGGAATGGCCTATAAGGCAATTAACACCATGGATTCCATGATTGGATATAAAAACGATCAATTTATGGATTTTGGAAGATATGGAGCAAAACTGGATGATATCGTAAATTTTCTTCCTTCCAGAATCAGTGCAATTCTTATGATTCTTGCCTGTGGGATTTTGGGAAAAGAGTATAGTTTAAAAAATGCGTTTCGTATTTTTAAAAGGGACAGATATCATCACAAAAGTCCAAATTCTGCCCAGACCGAAAGCGTGTGTGCAGGGGCGCTTGAAATCCAATTGGCAGGACCTACCCCCTACTTTGGGAAAATGGTAGAGAAGCCTTTTATTGGAGATGGAGTCAGAAGTATAGAATTAGAAGATATAAAAAGAGCCAATTGTTTGATGATGACCACCGCTATTTTGTGGGAGATGGTGTGTGTTGGACTATTGGCATTTGGGTTGTAAGGAGAAACATATGCACGGTGGTGACATATATAGAAATAATACTCAATACGATTTTTCGGTGAATCTAAATCCACTGGGGACGTCAAAGGAAGTCAGCCGTGCACTGTCAGAGGCAGTGCTTTTGGCCAATCAATATCCGGATCTCAAACAGGAAGAATTGTCAAAACACATGGCAGATCTCTTTCAAATTGAAAAAGAGGAAATTGTTTTTGGGAATGGAGCTTCCGAATTGCTTATGGCGTTTTGTCATGCATTTTTGCCGAAAAAAGCTATGGTGTTGTCTCCCTGTTTTTCGGGATATGAATACGCTGTAAAAGGTGCTTCTTTTGACTGCCAGATGGTGTATCATCCCCTTTTTAAAGAGGATGGCTTTGTTTTAAAAGAAGACATCTTAGAACATTTAAAAGAAGAAAAACCGGATGTGTTTTTTGTGACAACACCTAACAATCCCACGGGGATATTGGTAGAAAAAGGGCTTTTAAAAAAGATTATGGAAATCTGCGAAGCACAGGGGACGGTAGTGGTACTGGATGAATGTTTTTTGCCTTTGAGCGGTTTCGAAAAAGAAGATTCCTTTGCTTATGGAAAAAGAGCATATCAACACCTGATTGTACTTCGGGCCTTTACCAAAACTTTTGCTATTCCGGGCGCCCGTTTGGGCTATGCAATTTGCCAAAAGGATATGGCAAAACGGATTCGAACTCATTTGCCGGAGTGGAATATATCCGTGTTTGCTCAAAGTGCAGGCTTGGAGTGTTTAAAGCATTTGGATGAAATAGATGATGCGGTTTCACTTCTCAAGGAGGAGCGCACATATTTGACGAAGGAACTTCAAAGACTGGGATATGGGGTATTTTCTTCCGATGCCAATTACATTCTTTTTTACAGTAAGGACAAAGAATTACAGGAAAAACTGTTACAACAAAAGATTCTGATTCGAGACTGCCGGGACTATATTGGCTTGGAAAAGGGGTTTTACAGGGTTGCTGTGAAAGACCACGGGGCAAATGAGAAGCTGGTCTCAGCTCTTTGTATCCTTGCCGGATTTTAGATATGCGTTTGTCAAAATTTCATACTTAATTGGGATATTTTATATTAAAATTAGTTTTTTTCATAAAAAATAGTTAATCCAAAAATAAAAGAACAAATCTGGATATTTTTCGACAGGTACCCTCATGCTATCCTTTATGTAAACGAAAGGAAAGAAGGAGGTTTATATGGGGGAACCAAAAAAAGCACTATTGGAGGGCTTTTTCACATCAAAATTTTGGGATACCAAAATAAAATCAGATGATGTAGGAAAAGCAGAACGAATTTTAGGATACTTGGTAGGACCGTTTGGTGTTATGCTGTTGCAATCTATTGTAAACAGCTATTTCAATCAGTATCTAACAGATGTAATGGGATTTACGGCAGAGAAAGGACTTTGGATTGCCGGATTCATGGTGGCATTTCCGCTTTTCTCAAAAATATTAGATGCCATTACAAATGTCTTTATGGCAAAACTTTTGGATAAAACATACTGCAAACAGGGGAAACTTCGCCCGTGGTTTATTTTATCCTTGCCTATTATTGTTGCAAGTATTATGATGATGTTTGCTGTCCCTGAGGTATCAGCAAAGATTCAGGCGATTTGGATTATCGTTTCGTACAATTTGTTCTATTCTGTGGGCTATACCATGTGGTATATGGCATACGAAATGTCAGCAGCCCTTTCCACCAGAAACGTAAAACAACGTTCCGGAAATTCCATGGCAGGTCAGATTACAAAGAATATTGGAACAGGTATTATTTCCATTACCTTCCCTATGATCTTGACTGCTGTTTGTGGAATGTTCGGAGGAAATAACAAACAGGGCTATTTGGTATGTATGGCATTTATCTGCTGTATTGCAGTTCCATTAACTTTTATTCAGTATTTCTTTACCAGAGAAAGAATTACAGAGGAAAGAAGAGCAGGAACTTTTGCTGAGGAAGAACCGGAAAAGAAAGTGGAAGAGGCTTCTTTCGGTGAGCAGATTAAGGCTTGCTTAAAAGATAAGTACTGGGTAATGTTCATCCTTATGATTTTAATCTATCAGGTTTTAAACGCATTAAAGGGTGTATCCCAGGTTTACTATGCAGGCTGGGTAGTGCATGGAAATGCTTACGGTGAATACGATGTGATTCAGGCGAAGTTTACCATGATTGCCATGGCGCCCATTGGACCTATGTTATTTGTAATTCTTCCTCTGATTAAAAAACTTGGAAGAACGAAAATGATAATTATCGGTGGATTCGTCGCTTTGGTTGGTGGTGTTATGGCATGGATGAATGCTGGACATACACTGCCGGTATATGTAGGAACTGCACTTTCCGGTGTGGGAGCCATGGCATATGTTTATACCATGATGAGCTTTACCGGTGATGCAATCGATCACGTGGAATATTCTCAGCGAATTCGAGTAGAGGGTGTTACCGCCGCTTTGGTTGGATTTATGCACTCGTTGGCAAATGGTATTGGACTTGGTTTGTTCAACCTTGGATTAATGGCATCAGGCTATAGTACGCCTGAGAAAATTGGAGAGTCTGCAGATGGAATTGCTTTGTTTGCGGACCAGACCAAAGGCGCTACCAACTGGATCAACTTTTCCTATCAGGGAGCAATCACGCTTACAGCTTTATTGTTTGTAGTATTATTCTTATTCTTCTTTGACATTGAAAAAGTAATGCCAAAGGTAACAGAAACGTTAAAGCAGAGAAAAGCGGAGACTCAATAGAAAAGAAGGATTAAAAAATGAGTGTGCTTTTGATATTTCAACGTATGTTGATGTTACTTGCAATGATGACATTAGGTTATGCCGGATATAAGATAAAATGGATTGATGATCATAGCTATTCCAAATTGTCTGCCATAGTAGTGAATATCTTTAACCCGGCGTTGGTTATAAACGGTGCGCTTGTTGCTACGGCAGCAGGCAGCATCGATTTTTCTGTGGTGAAAGAAAATCTCTATTTTGTTCTGGTGTATTATTGCATTAGTATTATTATCAGTGTTCCTATGGCGAAAACCCTGGCGAAAAATGATAATCAAATGACCGTGTTGCAGTTGATGACGATCTTTTCCAATGTGGGATTTATGGGAATTCCGGTGGTGTCAGCCATTTACGGAAAAGAATCCATCATCTATGTGACATTTTATTTTGTGACTTATAACATTATTCTTTATACCTTGGGAATTGCAATTGCCCAGAAGAATCTTCCAAAGGAAGAGCGAAAGAGCGGATTGTCTGGATTAATGAATGTAGGAACCCTCTGTTCTATTATTGCAGTGGTGTTGTTCTTTGCAGGAGTAAAACCGGGAGAAAATGTATCCGCATTTTTTGATTATGTGGGAAATGCCACCATACCCCTTTCTATGATGATCATCGGTGCGTCTGTAGCAAAAATGCCCTTTGCTGAAATATTTAAGGGCATTCGTGTGTATATCTTTTCTGCATTGAAGCTTTTGGTGATTCCCATTTTGGCAAGCTTTATTTTCCGGCCCTTTGCCAAAAACGACATGGTATTCGGAATATTTGTCATTATGTTTTCTATGCCGGTGGGAAGCATTGTAACCATGCTGTTAAAAGAGTATGGCGGGGATGAAAGCTATTGCAGTCGTGCTACGATTATTACAACGCTTTTATCCATTGTTACAATTCCTATTGTGGTAATGTTTATTTAATTTATTTTCTGTGCTCGGCACGGTAGCTGGCAGGAGAAGTGCCCAGCTCTTCTTTAAAGACTTTGGAGAAAAAGTTTCGATTTCCAAAGTGAAGCTGATCGGAAATATCATTGATACTCAAATCCGTTGCGGTTAACATAAAGGCCGCCTGTTTGATTCGAATGGATTTGATGTAATCATTGACGGAAACACCTACCTCGGTTTTGAATTTTTTGGACAAATAGTATTTACTGTATCCGATTTTTTGAGAAAGATATTCAATGCTTAAGGGCTCTTTGGGGTGTAGCTCAATGTAGCTGACACAGGTATGAACCCCTGCAGAGTATTGTTTGGATTCTTTCTGTTCGTGGACCTGATAGATAAAATCTTCAAAAAGACGGTTGCAGACAGAAAGGATTTCTACCACGGATTTTGCGGAACGCAGGTTGTTGATATACACGTTTCCTCTTGTGTAGGCGCTGTCCGGTGTCAGTCCACCATCAATAGCAGCACGGATACACAATCCACAAAAAATAGTGGCATACTGTGTGGCAGTTTTGATATCAGATGCTACGATGCCACGAAATTGATGAAGAATAGAGGATGCGGATCCGGTAGTATTTTTGAAATTAATATTTCCCTGACGGACTAAATCCAACATTCCGTTCTCCATAGAATAGTAGTTGGCATAGGAAAAGTCGCCGCCAGTTTTCTCTTTTTGAGAGGTTTTGTCAAAGTCTAAAATCGTAATATTGGATGGCTTTAAATACTCCCTATGAACGCAGTAGTGGAGCATTAAAGTATCTTTAATCACTTCCGTTGCAGGAAGAATGGGAAGCCGATGGAGATAGTCCACTAATTTCGGCTTCCATTTTTCTTTGATTCTTCGGTCTTTTTTTATTTCTTCCAGTTCTTCATTGGAAACAGAGGTGGTCATAATCGGACCAATAGTATAAAAATTCTGTAACTGATGAAACTCATCTTTTTTAAAGATAACACTCCAAACCATTCCGTAATCCGTAATAATCATAAGGGGATTGTCGTTGGTTTCTCCGTAGGCAATGGCATCCTCTAAGTGTTTGGAATTTCGAAGCATGGTATCCAAAGCAGTACCGGTGTGATTGGTGTATAAAAGACTACCGGAACCATTGTATTTCGAAATGATAATCTTTCCGTTGCAGTGGAGCAAATCGGAAAAAAACTTTACGGTTTCGTCAATGGTTGCGTTGGATGGTTCGAAATTTTCTACGGATTCGGTCATAATGGATACCTCCTGTTAGTTATCGATATAATTCCATTCGGCTGGATCACTCCAACCCCTTTTTCCTAAAAAGTTTTCCAAGGGGATTTTTTCAATCTCTTCTTTGGAAAGATTTGAATTTGTAAGTTTAGCAAACCCACTGGTGACAGAACCAGACGAAAATTTATCCGTCTCTTTTAACTGATTCAACATGGGTTCTCCTGACTCAAAGCGTCTTTTATTTTCCCGAATGATTTCTATACTTCTTCTGGCGCGGTTGGGCACCTGAGGAGTGCAATGGGGTGTGATATAAACATTTTCCATTCTCCAAAGGGGATGGTCAGAAGGCAAGGGTTCTTCTTCCGCTACATCTAGGCCGGCTCCACTGATTTCTCCTTGGGAAATAGCCTTTGTCAAAGCTTCAGTATCAATAATTCCTCCGCGAGCCATATTTACGATAAAACTCTGAGGCTTCATTTTTTTAAATTCTTCTGTGGAAAACATGTGGTAGGTTTCGTCATTTAGAATAAGAGTCAGGATAATAAAATCACAGGTCTCTAGTATTTCATCAATGGTATCGCCGTTATTTCCCACATATTTTTTCTTTAGAAAATCATAACCCTTAATGGGATATTTATCGTAGGCATAGATGTCCATATCAAAAGCCCGCAGTCGGTCAGCCACCATTTTTCCGTTGTTTCCCATTCCAATGATTCCGACTTTTCGACCATATAAGCCTTTCCAGGTGTTGCTTCCTTCAACGCCCCATTGGCCTTTTTCCTGTGCTTCCAAAAGTTCTTTGGTATGGTAGCAAGACTGAAGCATAAAATAGATGCAGTGCTCGGCCAGGACCGGAGCGCTTCGACCGGCAGCTCCGGTAACAATCAAATTTGTGGCAAAGACTTCATCTCTTGCAGAACCGTTTAATCCTGCGTGATCACAGGCAATCCATTTTAAAGTGGGGCTGTGAAGCATACAGTTATCCACGTCTCCTAAAATAATTGCTACGTCAGCATCCTCCAGTTCCTTTTCAACTCTTTCCTTATCATAAAAGTCCACATAAACAAATTCAGATTCGGGAAAGATGTTTCTTAATTCGTGATAGTTTTCCTTGTCGTACCAAACTGTGGAAACGACTTTTTTTATTGTGTTCATACGTAAACCCTCCTAAATATAATTTATCTAAATTATATAGAGGCTACTGAAATGGGAATATATGTAAAATCATTTCCTTATTTCTATTTTAGTGAAAAACGAAAATAAAATAAACTTAAAAATAAAAAGACGAATTTGGATATAAGTGAAATTCGTAAGAAAAATATAATGGAAACAGAAATCATATTGAAATTGGAAATAAGGAGAAGGGAATGACACAAAAAGAAAATTGGTGGATGGATGATCCATGGCGGATGATTCAGACCAACCTTCGGGAAATTGACATGGAGGATATGGATGCAAAGGAGTTTGCTTCCGACTTGGCAGATTATCATGCAACAGTGGTAACTCTAAATGCAGCGGGAATTTTGGCAGACTATGAGACAAAGCTTCCCTATCAAAAGACATGTGAATACCTACATGGAAGTGGTCTGGAAGAAATCATTGAGGAATGTCATAAAAAAGGAATCAAGGTGATTGCCCGATGTGATTTTACAAAGATTCCAGAGGAGACATATGAAAAGTATCCTCACTGGGCGTACCGGGATAAAGATGGAAATCCCCTTATATACAACGGATTTGTGCAGACCTGTATTAATGGGGAGTATCAGCAAAAGAAGGTATTGGAAATACTGGATGAAGTCTTTACCAACTTTGCGTTTGACGGACTGTTTTGCAATATGAGCGGAGTGGTAGTGACGGACTATGAGTTGAATATCCATGAGCCCTGTCATTGTGAAAACTGTAAAACCATGTTTAAGAATCAGTTTGGCATGGAGCTTCCGGATTCTTTTCAAAAAAGGGATGCGACCTTTGGAGCTTATATGAGGTTTATTAATACCTGCTCTGCAGACCAGAAGAAAAAAATCTATGAGACGGTAAAATCCATTCGACCTTCCATAGCAGTAAACGGATTTGATTATTTCCGAACAGAATGCAATCAGGATATCAATCATCATCCCTGGGTGTATGACGGAGCAGCGAATTCCAGACGAATCGCGGGAAGATATCGAAAGAAAAGAGTGGATGATGCATCCGCGGTTTATATGGCATTTCAATATCGCCACACTGGTATTTCTTCGGAACTTTTAAAAATACGACAGTGGCAGAATCTAATGTATGGAGGCGGCCTTTCTGTTTATACCTTGGGCACGCTCAAAAACAAAAAAGACCCATCAGCCCTTTTGGCTTCGAAAGAGGTGTATGAGTTTTATGCAGCTTGTGAGGAAGCATACAACCATCAACACTCAGCTGCAAAAGTCCTTCTTTTAACCAAGGCTTTAATGGGTCGGGAGGATGAAGAACAGGATGGATTGGTGGAGATTTTAAGTCAGTGCCATATTCCTTTTGATGAAATGCGTTTGCCGGATTTTCGGGAAGAGTGTTTAGGGGATTATGAAGTATTGCTGATGGGGGATGTAAGTAGTTTGTCAGAATCCCAGGCAAAGGCCATCGACGACTTTGTGGCAGCCGGAGGAAAACTTATTGCTACGGGCGGATGCGGTATTTTGGATCAAAGAAGAATGCCACTTCCTAAGCCTATGCTCTCCTGTCTTGGTATGGAGTCAGTGGAAAAGATTGAAAAGGTAAAATCTTCTATTTTGGAATTGTCAGTGGAGGATCAAAAGATGTTTTCCAACTGTGCACAAAAACAAATCGGAACTATTGTGCCTTGGAAAACCTATATCAAGGGTAGCTTAAAAAATGAAGCAAAGGGATACTTCACACTTTTGCCGGAACAACCCTTTGGTCCCCCGGAGATTTGTTATGAAAAAGGAAAGACAGCCTATCCCGGAGTAATAGAGATGCCCTTTGGAAAAGGAAAGAGTTTTTGGGCACCCTTTGAAGTGGGAAGTTTCTACAGAGAGTTTGGATATGAAAACACATTTTTCTTTATGAAAGATGTATTGGAATCGTTAGCGGGAATCAAACCTTTGATTATCTCCTCACCAATGGTGGAAGCTACCATAACGGAAAGTGAGGATGCATGGATGATTCATCTTTTGAATCTTTCCGGTTCCTTTGGAAACACCTATCATGACCCCATTGAAATAGGAAATGTGGTGATAAATTTTGATGCCGAAAATCGTGAGGTGATTTGTTTAAACGGTGGAGAAGTGAACATCAAAGATGGAGCTTTATATTTGAAATCGTTGAAAGAATACGAAGCTGTAGTAATTAAAAAATAATAAAAGAAAAGAGGTATGATTATGAAAATTGGATTTATCGGACTTGGCATTATGGGAAAACCTATGGTAAAAAATATTATAAAAGGCGGTTATACTGACGTACTTGTAAATGGTAGACATCAGGATGTTTTGGATGAGTTG
>JAILJP010000043.1 GCA_024694625.1 Lachnospiraceae bacterium
GCGGTAGGAAAGTAGAACCAATCCACAGCATCTTAAACAGCATAGTCGAACCTATAGAAAAGGTAAAGAAAGACTATGACTTAATAGTTATAAAGACCTTGGAGAGGGTCTCTAAAAACTACTACTATATAATACGAGGAAGAAAGATGAAAGTATTTATGATTGGAGGCACAGGCCTCTTAGGAAGTGAAGCAGCTAAGGTTTTAATTGAAAGAGGACACGAGGTGACATCGGTGGCACTTCCTCCTTTGCCGGAAGGTGCGGTTTTACCTCCGGAAATGAAAATCGAATACGGAAACTATCTGGAAATGACAGATGATGAAATTCGTGGATACATGACTGGATGTGAAGGCTTTGTGTTTGCTGCAGGTGTAGATGAAAGAGTGGAAGGTCCGGCACCAATTTATGATTTGTTTAAAAAATACAATATTGATCCTTTAAAGAGATTGTTAACAATTGCAAAAGAGTGTGGAGTGAAGCATGTATCAATTTGTGGCTCTTACTTTTCTTATTTCGCAAAAACAAGACCACAGCTTGAACTTACAAAATGGCATCCCTATATCAGAAGTAGAATTGATCAGGAAAATGTGGCTATGTCTTTTGCTGATGAAAACTTTGATGTGGCTGTTTTAGAGCTTCCTTACATTTTTGGTACGCAGCCGGGAAGAAAACCGGTATGGGTATTTTTGGTGGAACAGATTCGTTCTATGAAAAATAAAACCCTTTATCCAAAGGGCGGAACTACCATGGTAACTGTACATCAGGTAGGTCAGGCATTGGCAGGAGCGTTGGAGTACAATCACGGTGGAAATTGTTATCCCATTGGATACTACAATATGACCTGGAGAGAAATGCTTACTATAGTTCATAAGTATTTAGGATGTCCGAATCGAAAGATTGTTACCATTCCAAATTGGATGTATTCCATTGGTGGAAAGAATCTTATGAAGGAGCAGAAGAAAAACAACATCGAAGGTGGCCTTCATATGGTGAAATTCACCGATTTACAGTGTTCAAACCTGTTTATCGACAAAAGCTTAGGATGTGATATTTTGCATGTGGAAGAAGATGACATTGATAAGGCAATTGGTGATTCCATTAAATTATGTGTTGACGTTTTAGATGGAAAAACAAAGACTGTTGAAATGCGCGGTGAATAAAGAAAAATAGAGAGGTAGAAAAATGAGCGAAAAGAAACGACCGGTAGTATTTATGACAGGGGCCGGCGGCGGAATGGGATTTGAAAGTTTCAAACAGATGCTGCCGGATTTAGGGGATATTTATGATCTTGTGATTTTAGTTCGGGATAGTGAGAAAAATCACAACTTATTTGATGCCTATGAGAGTCAAAAAGGCTTACAGATTGTTTATGGCGACTTACTAAACCGGGAAGACGTAGAAAAATGTATTTCTCTTTCTGACATGGTGCTTCATATTGCCGCTTTTGTTTCGCCGGCTGCAGATTATTATCCAAAAAAGGCCATGAAAAACAATTATGGTTCTGTTTTGAACATGATAAACGCAATAAAGAATCAAAGGAAAGAAGGCGCTTATAAATTTGTTTATATTGGAACTGTAGCTGAAACCGGGGATCGTATGCCTCCTATTCATTGGGGTAGAGTGGGTGATCCCATTAAACCCAGTATGTTTGATTATTATGCAGTTTCAAAGGTGGCTGCGGAGCGATATGTAATCGAAAGTGGATTGGAATACTGGGTAAGTCTTCGTCAAACAGGAATCATCGGACCTGCCATGGCAAAGATAAGAGATGCCATTCAGTTTCATAATTGCCTATATAATGTTTTGGAATATGCCTCTGACAGAGACAGTGGTCGTCTTATGCGAAATCTTGCTGCTTTTGATACGGACGGTTCTTTGGATGAGAGTTTCTGGGGACATATTTACAATATCGGTGGCGGAGAAAGCTGCCGTATCAGTACCTATGATATGTACATGAAAATGTATGGTGAGCTTGGATTCGATAATATTGATCCTATTGTAGATCCAAAAGTAAATGCTACCAGAAATTTCCATGGTCAGTACTATCTGGATTCCGATAAGCTGGAGGATTATTTGCATTTTCGAAGTGACTCTATGGAGTACTTTTATGATGCATATTTAAAGGAATTAGGTGGAGCAGTTGTTGCCGGAAAGATGATTACCAAACTTCCTGGTGGAAAGAAGCTTATGGGAAATATTATAAAGAGCACATTTACAAAGCTTCTTGATTCGGAACACGGTACGAAACACTGGATAGATGAAAATATGGAAGACCATATTGAAGCTTACTGGGGAAGCAAAAAAGCCTGGGAA
>JAILJP010000073.1 GCA_024694625.1 Lachnospiraceae bacterium
TTCCGTCTCATAGGGACCGGACTTTTTCGTAATAACGGGATTTATCATAGGAATAGAAAAAGGTCCTACTCCCACCACAATTATTTGCTTTTTCACTCCAATCATATTTGCAGCCATTCCCACACACCGATTGCGATTTGCATTTAAGGTATCTATCAAATCCTGCACTACCTGCTTATCTGCCTCCGTTGCCGGTTCAGACTTCTGTCGTAAAAACATTGGATCTCGAACGATTTGTTTTACCATAGTTTCCCTCGAATCTTTAAATACTATACTACGCTTCTATATTTGCTGTTGATAGAACTTCTCAACTTTTGTTCTTGCATCCATAAAGGCCTTTACAATTTCCGGATCAAAATGCTGTCCGCTTCCTTCTTCAATAATGGCAAAACATTCCTCCAATGGCATTGCTTCACGATAGCATCTTTGTGAAGATATGGCATCAAAAACATCTGCCACTGCCATAATTCTGGCGTGTAGCGGAATTTCTTCTCCCGACAGTCCTTCCGGATATCCCGTACCATTCCATTTCTCATGATGATAGGTGGCTACCTCATAGGCAATTTGTTGATTCTTCGGATCATCAATCGATGCAAAGGTATCCTGAATAATAAGTCCACCCTGTTTTGCGTGATTCTTCATGCTTTCGAACTCCTCGACTGTCAGCTTGCCGGGTTTCTGCAAGATACTATCCGGTGTTGCTATTTTTCCAATGTCATGAAGAGGCGCCGCATTTATAACGCTGTTTATATAATCCTTCGTTAACGTTTTTCTATACTCCGGCTTATTCTTCAACTGTTGAAGAATAAGTTCAACATATCCCTGTGTCCTTCGAATATGGCCTCCCGTACTATTATCACGATTCTCGACCAAAGTCGCAAAAGCCGTCACCATTTCCTTATTGTAATGCTCCAGTTTTGAATAAGAAGGATTTTCAAATGTCATATACAGCACAATCAAAGAAAAGGTAGGCAGTAATGCCGATATCAGCAATTCAGGAATCATGATTTGAGCAAATAGAACGATAAGTACCATAATAATAAACACAACTAAATCAAACAAACGTACCCTCTCTATGGAGCGATAGTGTGCCATTAAAAGAATGAGTATCAGTAAAAAATGAACCGTAAGTGATGCAAAACAAAAAATCGGAGACCATCCCATAGAATAGTTTGTGCCATTGCCCTTCAAATACTCCACCTGCGGCAAAAAAGCCAGAATACCTATGAAAAAAATAACAGAAGGGATCAAAACAAGCACCAAATGTTTTTTGGATCTTATTCCAACCGATTTATCAATGATATATAAATAATCAAAAACAATTACAGCATCCACCGACAAATAAAATAAGGCATGAAGAAGAAGGTTCAACCACGCCGGTACTGTATCTAATCGATTGACAGTCCATGCAGTTGCTCCATCAAAGATAATTGCCAATGGTGCAGCATACAAAAGAACGGTGAAATATATATTTCGTTTTCTATTTTTTCCTATGGTCTCTCGTAAATACGCACTAATAAAATATAAAACCAGTAACAAACAGCCTAATTGTAGCTTGAATTCAAACACTCTTCATCCTCCATATTCCCCCTTAGGGACGGTTCTTCCGTCCTCACTTTCCTCAAACATCGTGACTTTTTCAATTATATGTATTTTCTCAATTAAGTTAACTTCTTTCAACTAATTATGAAGACAAAAGAACCGTCCCTAAAAGTATCTTTTCACTTATCTCTTTCGCACCCTTATATCCGTTGCCGGCTAACATATCAGCAGCTTCTTTTAAAGCTTTTTCAAATCGATTTGCAACCAAATCATATATATTCATAACCATTTTTTTACCTATTTTCATATCTTGAGCAACAACTTCAAAACTCTTGCGGTTAATCTTATTAATATTAAGCTCACCGCCAATAAAAAGCGACATCTCATTCGTCATTTTATAGACTCTTGTACTAACAATATCATATGCCGGAGCCAATCGAATCTCACCTAAATCCTCACTATACAAAATTGAATAATTCTTAATATGGAAATCGGTATTCCCTATAAAGCAGTTAAAAACGATGCGCTCTAAAAGTTTCTTCTGATCTTCCAGCGGATTTGATGAGTTCGATGCCACCAAATCAAACATTTTTCCCATATATCCCAAAGGCTCTTTTTCATATTTCTGAGAAGAAGCGATTCCTAAAGCTTGTGAAAAATCTTCTTGATGAAGCCGAAGTGGTGTACGCAAACCATCAATTGTTTTTCTATCAGAGAGTTTTCTGTCATACCTTTGTGTTGCAAACAAAACTTCCTCGTCTTTACCCTTTCCCAGATTAATAATGAAACTATCCGGCACATCAATTCCAAGCAATTTGGCAGTTAACATACATAATTGTTCATTCAAAACAATCTGTTCCAAACGAACATGGCTCTGTTTTACGATATAGGTACTTGGTGCATTACCTTTAGGCAAATACCATTCATCATGATCCTTGTCATAGTATAAGCCAACTTTCCCGGAAGCTCCCGTCAAAGATAAATGTGTCTCCATCAATATCCGCGTGGATCTTGTCGCACCCTCAGCAGCCAATTCTTTTACCTGCTTGATTCCAAGTTTCTCATAATGCTGCGAAGTAGATTTTTCCCCCTCTACCACCATGATGGCGCCAAGGCACTCTCTACCCAGTTCAGCCAAAATGGATAAATAATCATTTTCATCCACCTTTGCCCAATTCGCAACCGCTTTTCTGGAAAATCCCTCTGGAAGAAGACCTTCAAAAAAGTTTTTTGTCTGTTGAATTGAGAATTCTTCCATCTGAAAAGGAAGAGATATGGAAATTGGATGACCATAGGACGAATCCATATATTCATTTTCATACTGAAATCGTGCGTCCGTGTAATCGCTTCCAGCAATATGTCCAACTAGTCTTTGCTCTCCAAGTATCTCTATATAAACCTGCAGATTTTTCATTTTTTTCCTCGTTCTTCTATAATCAAATCC
>JAILJP010000101.1 GCA_024694625.1 Lachnospiraceae bacterium
TAAAACAGTTTATCCAGAATAATATTGGATTGAAAAGGATCTACTTCAAATAATATAAAGTAGTGATACACATAAGCAATAAATATCGCTATGATTCCTTTTAATCCATCCAGACCCCGTATTCTTTCTTTCATCTTTTACGTTCTTAATTATTTAAAACTAATAAATATACTCTCTAATTCTTCTTTTCAAGGAAAATCTTTCTTGAAACAAAATTGTAAACCATTACCACTCCGGTGGCCACAATCTTTGCGCCCATGTTCATAAGTTTGATGCCAAGCCAGCTCTGGAGCCAGTTCCAGTGCCAGTAAATTCCATCCACACAAACATAGAGAATCACCTCATTTAACACCAGTCCAAAGGCACTTAAAACCACAAAAACAACAAATTCTCTGGTTTTTGAAATATCGTCTCTTCCCTCAAAGACATATTTCATACTAAGAAAATAATTTACAATAACGGAAATCACAAATCCGAAAATTCCGGCAATAATATAGCTAATTCCCAGTACGTTGCAAATCAGGGTATAGACACCGAAATCTACGAAGAAGCTGATAAAACCAACCACTCCAAATTTCAGAATCTGATCTATCAATTTTTGTTTTCCGGATTTCTCCCGAAGTTCCATATTTTGATCCATTTTACACCTTTTCTATTTCTTGAAATTATAGGCAATTCTCATTCCGAACAATCGGAAAATGGTTTTTGCATAACTCATAATAAACTTTAACAACTGGCGCTTGGATTCACCGTACATTCGCTTGCTAAAGGCAATCGGCACTTCGCCAATCACAAGTTTCTCAGGCTTTTTGTTTAATTTCAACTGAAGTAAAACTTCTTCCAACACATCATAGTTCTGGCATTTCAAATTTGTTTTTTTCAATGCCTTTGTGTGATACATACGATAATCCGTAGACAAATCATTGGCCTTTAAACCTAAGGCGATACGGAATGCAAAATTCAATATATGACTCATGATCTGAGAGGATTTTGCATCATTGGATTTACCACCCTTGCAATAACGGGAACCGATTACCACATCACATTTATCCTGATTAAACTTGCGATAAATATCCGGAATATATTTGGGCTGATGAGAACCGTCGGAATCCAAAATCAAAAATTTCTGCTGAGAAGCATACTTAATACCGGTTCGGAAAGCTCCGCCAAATCCCGGTTCTTCCTGATTGATGTATTTTGCTCCAAATTCCTCGCAAACGCCCTTTGTATTATCTAAAGGCTCTTCTGTATCAATCACAAGAATTTCGTAATTCTTTTCACATTTTTCTACGTTCTTTTTAATCTCAGGAAGCAAAACCCGTAGGTTTTCCTCTTCCTTATATGCTAATAAAACAACACTGATTCCCATATTAGTTTTCCTTTAACGCCTTTTCACGCTTCGCAAGTTTCCAGTCATGCTCAGCCATGATCTTAACCAACTCTTCGTAAGTGGTTTCCTGAGGATCCCAACCAAGTTCGGTCTTTGCCTTTGTAGGATCTCCCCAAAGATCAACAACGTCGGTAGGACGATAGAAGGCTTCGGATACAGCTACAACCGTCTTTCCTGTTGCCTTATCGATACCCTTTTCGTTGATGCCTTCACCCTGCCATTCCAATTCGATACCTACATGAGAAAATGCCAATGTAACGAATTCACGAACGGTATGCTGATCACCGGTTGCGATTACATAGTCATCGGGCTTTTCCTGCTGAAGGATGAGCCACATACATTTTACGTAATCTTTTGCATAACCCCAGTCACGACGGGAATCAAGGTTTCCAAGATACAAGCAATCCTGCAATCCTTCTGCAATACGTCCGGCTGCAAGAGTGATTTTTCTAGTAACGAAAGTTTCTCCACGACGTTCAGATTCATGGTTGAACAAAATTCCGTTTGCAGCGAAAACACCGTAAGCATCACGGTACTCTTTGATCATCCAGAAACCATACTGCTTTGCAACCGCATAGGGGCTGAAGGGATGGAATGGAGTCTTTTCGTTCTGAGGAACTTCCTCAACCTGTCCATATAATTCAGAAGTTGATGCCTGGTAAATCTTGCAGGTCTTATCCATGCCAAGGTTGTGAACAGCATCCAAAATACGAAGAACACCGATTGCATCTACATCACCTGTGTAAATGGGCACATCAAAGGAATTCTGTACATGAGACTGTGCAGCCAGGTTGTAAATTTCATCCGGCTTTACTTCAGAGAT
>JAILJP010000050.1 GCA_024694625.1 Lachnospiraceae bacterium
TTTTTATGATTTATCTATGAAGAGTGACTCGGCTGCAAGGATGCAGACGAGAGAATTTGAGTGCAATGGATTGCACATCAAATTCGTTCACGAAAACAATCATTATGTAAAATTGATAAATCATAAAAAATCAACGACGAGTCACCTGAGGTTGCCGGAGTCCACAGCCCCGTCCTTGGAAACACCATGTAGCAAAAAAAGACAGAGTATAAAACTCTGTCTCTAAGTATTAACTGTATGAAGACGAAAGAACCGTCCCTAAAGCATCATTTTCAACAAAGCCAACACAAGCAAATGCGCCGGATAGAAAATATAGAAAAACCATTTATGAATCGGATGACGGCTTCCCGGTTCGCCATTATAAAGCTTAGAAAGAATAGGCGGAACCATCAACGCTCCCAATTGGAAATACGAGCTAAAGGAGTAATTACTTACAGCCTGCATCAATACCATTAAGCCTATTTCTAAAAGAATAAGAAGCGTAAATGTTTTCCATTTCTGCTTTTCATCATCATGATAGATAAAAAGAAATAGTGGCCAAATAATATCAAAGACCGGCCAATCACCAAATATGGAGACAAAACAAGCACCAACTACCAAGACTACTTTTAATGGTTTTTTAAGGCTTGATTTGTCCCACATCCACAGCACTAACAACGCCAGGAATAATGTAAAGATTACGCCAAACTGTGGTTCCGGCCAATCACCATATTCAAACAAAGAAAAAGGCACCCAAGAAACAAGTGCAAAAATTCCCAAACGAGTGGCATATTTTTTCACATTTCTTGTATGAATATAACCCTCATACAACATGTATGCCATAATCGGTCCGGTGAGTCTTCCCACAAAGTGCATACCCTGTCCAAGAATAGTCGCCGTCGGTACAAATGCCCATGCAATATGGTCTATAAGCATGGCAATAATTGCAATATATTTTAACTGATTCCTGTTAATTGATACATTCATATTCTCTACACTCCTGCAATAAAATGTCCTAAAAATGAACATAAAAAATGGAGCATACGGGATTCGAACCCGTGACCTCTTCAATGCCATTGAAGCGCGCTCCCAACTGCGCCAATGCCCCACAACAGATATAATCATATCACAACAAAACAAAAATTGAAGACAGCATTTCAAATATTTTTGAAGACATAAGAACCGTCCCCTATAAACAAAAAAGCCCGGCCAATAAGCCGGGCTTATCCTCTATCGTAACGAATAGGCTCTATGAAGTTTTTCCTCAAGATTACGCCTGCTTGAGTAATTTGAACCAATTCCATTCGTTTTTAATCTCTTTTTCAATAAACTGAATGCGCTCACGATCGCGATGCTCCTTATCATGAAGCAAAGTGTTCAATACGTGATTTTCCTGATTCATCTCAAATAATGTAGGACTTTCAAATAATAGCATAAGTGCCTCCTTTCTCAGCTGAGCTGACAAACAAAACAATTTATATCCATCATCTAAATAATCTTTCTCTTCTTAAGTTGAATATAACACCTTTTTTCCGGAAAAGATAGCCCTTTTGAAATGAAAGAAATTCATTCCCAAAAGTGATTTTATTCATCAAATCTGTCGTCGTCAAAACCCTCATTTTTAGAGGCTTCAGCGCTAAATTCTTCCTCATACATTTTCTGTACAGATTCAATCTTTAAATACTTCAATGCTTCATACAAAGTTGCGTTGGTAGATGACTGATAAGGTATGGTCCAGAATACTTCAACGATACCAAGTGTCAACACGCCTAAAATGTGCCATCCAATAAAGGATAAATCCATTACAAATGTATGCCACTTTTCTCCATGCATAAGCTTTTTGCTAAGAGCAAACACCTCTTCCTTAGGCATTTCCGGGTTTTCTGCCAAAATGTATGGCATCATACGATATTCATATGCCTTTACAATTCCCGGGATGATAAGAAGCAACGCCCAAAGGAAGGTATATAAATCTCTAAAGAATAAGGTAACACCAACATTTTTCCATCCATGATCATAGCCATAAGCAACTTCTTTTACCTCAGCATTTTCTTTTTGATTGATGAAAAAGAATCTCTTTGAACCTAATTCCAAAGGATTATACAAAAACATATCTATGAGAATTGCAATCACAAGGGCAAAAACGGTAAACACTACAATCATACCGGTTCCAAACATCAAACCAATTCTGGCAAAAGGATTGGAAAACAAAGAAGCAATATCTAAGTCCTGTGTCTCGTTGGGCTGATCCATATCAAAGCCCCAGCTTCCGCTTTCATCATCAAAATAAAACTCACCGCCCTCTATTTCATAACGGTTTCCGGGATGATATTCAAATTGTGAAATGGTTGACTCATCACTTGCTTCATCAGCGCTGTTTGCTGCGCCACTTCCTGCAAACCCTCCAACGATAACGGATAACAACAAACCAACTAAAACGCATTTCCAATAATTTCTTCGGAATGCCTTCTTTCCTCTGTTTTTAAGATTACTGATTGACCACATAACAATCCCTCCTAATTATTATTTATGCATAACGACCATTGCCGATTACATAGCATTTTTACTACCCTCTTGGAATTAGAATCCCAAATCCTCATTTACAAGGATAACGTGAATACGATCCTCATGTCTGGAATAACGGGTTACCAAAAACTGGCAACAAATAGTATCCGGCGACTTACAGTTGGCACAAGTTCCGGTTTTGGCGCAGGGCGTATTTAAATCAAATCTTTGGGCGTTCATGGGTGCTGCAATATTTCTTGCACGTTTCATGGCTCCGTCCACATCATCGCAAACCTTGTTCATACCTACAATCAAAACCACCTTTTTCGGACCATAGGCATAGGCAGAAACACGATTGGAATTTCCGTCAATATTTACCAACACACCATCATCCGTCATGGCATTGGTACTTCCCAGCATTACATCTGCTTCATAGGCATTGCTTCTGGGAGCGAAATCGTAATCTCCGGCTTCCAAAGCTTCGCAAAGACCGATTTCTTTGACACTCATTCCTCCACCCATTGTAATCCTACTTTTTTCAGGTATCAAATCCAGTGCAATTTTCAATGCCTCTTCTTTGGTTTTTGCATAATAGCCTTTCATGTTTCTGGACTCTAATCCCTTAATGGTTTTTTGCGCCAAAAGGTCATTTCTCTTATCAATGTATTCTTGTCCTACTTTTTTCACTTTTCTAACCTCACTTTTTATACAATATTAAAAATCAATGGCTTCGTCGATGACCTCACGAAGGGTTTTGGCGGATTCCATCAAAGCATTTTGCTCTTCATCCGACAAGGGAATAGGAAGTAATGTATCTACTCCATTTGCCCCTACAATGGTTGGCATAGAAAGGCATACCCCGTCCAATCCATACTGTCCCGTCATCAATGAGGAAACCGGAAGTACTGATTTCTCATCTCGAATAATGGCTTCGCAAATTCTGCGCACCGCCATGCCAATGCCATAATACGTAGCACCTTTTTTATCAATAATTTCATACGCACTGTTCTTTACCTCATCGGCAATCCGTGCGGTTTCGTAATCATGGTCAATATAGCCACGCATTTCACATATTTTGTGAATGGGAATACCGGAGACGTTGGCACTGCTCCAAGTGGCGATTTCGCTGTCTCCATGCTCTCCGATAATAAAAGCATGAATGCTTCGACTGTCTACCTTCAAATGCTCTCCCAACAAGTATTTAAATCTTGCAGAATCCAAAACTGTTCCGGAACCGATGACTCTGTTTGCCGGAAAATGGCTTAATTTCAGCGCAGCATAGGTCAACACGTCCACAGGGTTTGCAACGATCAATAAAATACCCTGGCAGTTTCTCTTTGCGATTTCCGGAATAATAGATTTAAAAATCCCCACATTTTTCTTTACCAAATCCAGTCTCGTCTCCCCAGGCTTTTGGGCAGCACCGGCGGAAACAATAATAATGGCGGCATCTACAATATCATCATAATCCCCCGCATGAATATTCATGGGTTTTGCAAAAGGAAGTCCATGGCTAATATCTAATGCTTCCCCTTCCGCTTTTTCATGATTTGCATCGATTAATACAATCTCAGAAAAAAGACCGGACTGCATTAAAGAATAAACTGATGCACTACCCACAAATCCGCAACCAATCATTGCTACTTTTCTAGCATTCACCTTTTGATTTTTCATAAACACCTCCAATAAAAAAAGAACTGAATTCACTTTATTGTAAGTATAATCCAATTCTTTTCTTAAAGAAAGTCAATCTTATTGCATATAGACATCCACTCCGTCAGCGATACCCTTTGCGATTTTCCACTGATAATCATCGGTTGCCATTAGGCTGTCCTCGTTGGGATTGGTCATATAACCCATTTCCACAATGGTGACCGGAACCTGGCACCAGTTAATGCCACTCATGGTATCCGTTTTCCAAACATATTCCTTGTTACATCCGGTAGCTGCTACCAAACCGTCTAATACAGCAGTGGACAACGCCTTGCTTTGACTATAAAAAGATGCATTGTAAGGGTTGGACGCCGTTTGACAAATGGTCATAGCTCCACTGGCTCCGGAATTTTCCGAACCGTTTGCATGAATACGGATAAAGGCATCCGCTCCGGCATTATTGGCAATCTGAGCCCGCTCACTGTTTGAAATATTTACGTCATTGGTGGTACGAACCATGATTACATCATACCCTCTGGCCTCTAGCTCCTGTTGAAGTTTCAAAGAAACCATTAAGGTCAACTCATATTCTGCCAAACCACTGACCACACCGGAAGTGCCTCCGGCAACTTTTGCCTTTGTTTCCGATGCACCGGGGCCAATGGGTTCCTTTTCCAGATTTGCCGAAGCCTGGTGTCCCGCGTCAATCACTATAGTTCCTGTAGTTGCAGGTAACTCATCTACCAAATACTCACTAAAAATATACCCAATGCCATCATCAATCACAACCCTCGTCCACTCACCATCTTCATCAACTTTCTTGACCTCTGTTTTTCTGGCAAGTTTTGTCAACACATCTGCATCCGTAGATGCTTCTTTTCGAACATTCACTGCAGTAGTGGTATACACTACGGTAGTCTCCAGAGTAGAAACATCAACTTCTTCCTCAATTACTTCGGTTTCATCACCATCGTCCACAGTATCGGTTTCTTTTTCCACCTGAGTCTCCGAGATGGTTTTTCCGTCATCAACTTCAGACTTTTTTGATGAACCACATCCTCCAAGTACCATCATAAAGCACAAACCAAGGGCAAATAATTTTTTCCATTTATTCATTTCTATTTCCTCTTTCTCCTAACACTTTTTTTATTCTAGCATGTAGCCTTTCATTCGTAAAACAGTTCTTTCTATGCTATAATTAGAAAAAATACTTTGGGTTTTTACAAAGGGGGAAGGTTATATGTATGATTTCATATGTATCGAACGTGAATATGGCAGTGGCGGTCATAGCATAGCCGAAAAGCTTGCCAAAAGATTAAACTTTGATCTTAATGATCATAGTGTTGTGGTAGAAACTTGCAAACGTATGGGATTGTCTTATGACATGGTTTCCCAAATGGATGAGCAAAATCCCATCAAGCCGATTTTCAAATCCAAAGAAATGGACGGTCATCTATCCCTGGAGGATCAAATCTACAACACCGAAGTGGCAGTCATTCAGGAAGCTGCCGAAAAAGGAAAAGGCATCTTTGTTGGACGAAGTGCAGGAGAAATCCTAAAAGACAAAAACTGTTTAAAGGTGTTTATCTGTGCTGACAAAGGATTCCGTTATGACCGTACTTTAAATGTTGAAAATATTGATCCTGACAAGGCAGAAAGCGTTATGCAAAAATTTGACAAGCGCCGTGAAAAATTCTTCACCACCCATAGTGGTGCGAAATGGGGTTCTTCCGATTACTTCGATTTGGTATTAAATTCCGGACACTTGGGAATTGACACCTGCGTTGATATTTTGGAAAACCTAGCAAAGAAATAAAATAATATAAAAAGAGTGAATCAGGCATGTGATGTGTACCCTAAAATCCTGGACACATATCACAATCCCAATTCACTCTTTTTTTGTGTAAAAATTTATTTTTGATTTTAGATGAATCCCAAGGATCCAAGTAATAATACGGTCAAAAGAATGGGAGCCACAACTGTAATCATGACACGATACAATCCTTTTCTTCCAAACTTTTCTCCATTTTTGGTAACTTCGTTAATTACCACATCCGGTTTTACAACCCATCCAATAAGAATACAGGTTCCAATCGCAACAACCGGCATAAAGATGTTGTTTGCAAGATAATCTACAATATCCAAAATCTGACCGGTGGCTCCGTTTGGCATTTCCACCTCAAAGTAGAATACATTGTAGCCTAAGCAAACCACAATACCAATTACCAAAGCACAAAGGTATTCAATTACGGTTGCTCTACGACGTGACCAATGGAAGCGATCGATTAAACCGGAAACTACTGCTTCCAATACGGAAACAGAACTGGTGAGAGCCGCAAATAAAACCATAATAAAGAAAACTGCTCCAACAAACTGTCCGATTCCACCCATGGCTTCAAATACCTTTGGTAAAGCCATAAACATAAGTCCCGGTCCGGATGTCATTCCATCTTTTCCCATAAATACCACTACAGCAGGAATAATCATAACACCTGCTAAAATCGCAACTAAGGTATCAAAGATTTCAATACGATTTACGGACTGCATCAAATTATCATCGTCACGAACATAGGAGCCAAATGCCACCATAATACCCATGGCAACAGATATACTGTAAAATAGCTGTCCCATAGCATCAATAACAACAACAAAGAATTTTTTAAAGGTAATTCCCTCTAAGGAAGGAACCAAGTAAACCTTTAAACCATCCAATCCTGTCATTCCTGTTTCAGGATTTTTCACAGTCAATGAAAATGCTGCAATTGCAATTACCAAAAAAAGCAAAATTGGCATCAATACCTTTGAAAACTTTTCAATTCCTTTTTCTACACCCATATAAACTACAACGGATGTAGCAGTCAAAAAGATTACATCAAATACAATGGGAGATAAAGGCGCCGTAATAAAACCTGTAAAGTATGCGTTGTCAGAAGCAGCGGTTCCATGACCACTTATAAATGTCACCGCGTACTTCAATACCCATCCACCGATAATGCAGTAATAAGGCAAAATCAAGAAGGGCACCAAAGCAGAGAAACCACCAATCCATCGAAATTTCGGATGAATCTTTCCGTAGGCGGTCAAAGAACTCTGATGGGTCTTTCTACCGATTGCAACCTCAGAAACCAAAAGGGTGAAACCAAAGGTTAGGGCCAAAATAATATAAACTACTAAAAATAATCCTCCACCGTCTTTTGCGGCAAGGTATGGAAATCTCCAAATATTTCCCAATCCTACAGCACTTCCTGCTGCGGCTAATACAAATCCAACTGAATTTGAAAACGATCCTCTTTCTTTCATTTTTTCTACTCCTTACTATTTCACAAATGAGTATTATAGCAAAGGAGAAAAATTAATCAAGATAAAAGTGAATAAATGTCATCTTTCATTGTCATAAAATGAAATGCATTACAAAAAGACGGCCTCGAAACGAAGCCGTCTTTCTAAACGAATTGGTCTTATTCTATTTTTAAGATTGAAACAGGCGGGTATACTGAGATTGCTCATCATCCTGTTTTCTCTTCTGCATCATTAACTGATACATATTTAATACTTCCTGCTTTTTCTTTTCTGATACCGCTTCTGCAATATCCAAATCTTCCAAGTTACTTTGAGAGGATTCGGAAGCCAGCTGTGCCGATGTGTTGTAGTTGATTCCGTACTCCAACGCATTGGTCTTTGCACCAATGGCACTTCTTGTGGAGGTAACCGCCTCCAATGCGGAATCAATTTTTGAAATATCAAATTCTCCAGTCACATCAAAATCTGAAATCCCCAATGCTTCCAACGTGGTATCGTAACCGGATACGGAAGTAGAATTTCCGTTGCTGTCTGTAGCCATTTGAAGTGTGCCGTTGGAACCATCCAGAAGATTTAATGTATTGTAGGTCGTCTGGCTGGCTACATCAGAGATGCCCTGTTTTAATTCATCGATCTCTGCCTGAATCGCAGCCTTGTCTGTATCACTGTACAAATCATTGGAAGCCTGTAATGCCAGCTCCCGTATTCTTTGTAGATAGTCCTGAATGCTGGCCAATGCACCGTCTTCAATATTGGATAAGTCAATACCACTTGCCATGTTGTCGGCGCCAACTTCCAAGCCGGTACTGGTTGTCTTTTCTTCTTCTAAAATAGAAAGTTCTGCTGCACCATCTGCTGCAGAATTTAATTTCGAGCCGCTTGCAATCTGTCCATAGATATTTGAGTTTGTACTTACACTAGAAATATCACTCATAATAACCTCCTTGTTTCTGCGTTTCCGGAATTATAATAATCTATTAACCTTAAAGCAACCTTAAATGTATTCCAATTATATACGCTTTTTTCCTATTTGTATATATTTTTCGTTTTCAGAAACGAATCTTTACCAGCGGAAGCAGCGAATGTTGGTCCACATCTCAGAAATACGGCGGTTCACATCAGAATCAAAGGAATTCATAACTACACTTCGTTCCAGCACATCAGACGTAGGATAGGCTGCATACAACTGTCTTTTAAGCTGATCCTTGGATGTGGAAATCTGTAAAGGTCTTCCAAAGAAATAGGAAAGATCGTAAGAAACACCTTCTTCATCTTCGTAACAATAACGCAAATAATTAGGAATGGTTTCATCCTCTCCACCAGAGATAACAGAGGTATATCCAATATAGTACATGTTTCGTACTACATTGTCGGGACGGGACACAAAATTTACAAAAGCTTCTGCTGCCTGTTGCTTCTCTTTATCCTTTCCAATTCCACCTTTCAACATCGCCCAACCATCAAACCAAAGATTGGAGCCTTCCTCCGGTACAAAGAATTCCAAATAAAAATCGTCCTCTTCTGCCTGATCCAAGGAATACACTGCATCTCCGGACCACTGCATATTTGCCACTACTTTTCCGGAAACCATATCTGCTTTTCCGGAATCCGTCTCCAGTGAATAGGCATTTTCCTTCATGTCGGTGAGAATATCTTCCACCTGATTTACAGTATCCTGGTCCGTAGCGTTCAAAAAGCTCTCCAAGTCACTGCGATAACTTTTGGAAGTTTGAAACTCCTCTGACATAAGCTGTTTTTCATTTAAAATGCATAGTCCAACGATATAAGAATCCCTTACACTGTCCTTCATGGTAATCTGCTTTTTATACTTCGGATTCAAAAGCAAACTCCAGTGGTGCAAATCATCTTCCTCCACCAAATCAGGATTGTAGACAATCCCCATGGTTCCCCACATATAACCGGCACCATAGCGATACAAGCTTTCATCTTTGGCGCTTAGGTTTTGAAAAACCTCCTTAATATATGGCGATAATCCATTGATATAGTAGTTATTTTCATCCTCTTCATCATAAAAATCATCGGAATAGGGAAGCAACATGTCTTCCTTCATCATTTTCATAATCATATATTCCGAAGGACAAACCAGGTCAAACTCACTTCCCAAGGTCAACTGGTTATACAAATCTTCATTGGTTCCGTAAGTGGAATATTCCACCTTCACCTTTTTCCCATAGGTTTCCAAATACCAATCCTCAAAATCGGAAACCATGGAATTTTCTCCAATAATCTCGGTGCCGTCTTCCAGCTCAATGAGCTCATCTTCATCCCAGTCGCCCTCATCGATGTACTCTTCACAGTTTGCAATACGAAGTACAATGGCATCCTCTTCTTTTGCCCCACAGCCTGACAAAAGACCGCATCCAACCAAAAGAAAAAGGGGCAGCAATTTTTTTTTAGTCTTCATAGTCTTCCCTTTCCTCCAATGGCTTCATGGTTTTAAACCAGCCTACCAAAACCACAATCACTACCAATAAAAAGATGACTGCAGAAAGAGCCCAAAGCGCTGTCTTAATCTGGGTTTGCGCTCCTTTGGTTGCATTTACCACATAGGTACTGATGGTATCAAATGCGGCGGGTTTGGTATAAGTGGTAATGAAATAATCATCCACCGTCAATGTAATACTGGTTAAAAATCCGGAAAGAATTCCCGGCATTAATTCCTTGATAACTACTTTAAACAGTGCGGTTTTCGGTGTAGCTCCCAAATCCAAAGCGGCCTCATACAAATGGGGATCCATGGATTTCAATCTGGGCATAACGGACAAATACACAAAAGGTGTACACAGCACGCACAGACCGATGACCAAAGGAATAAAACTATCCTTTGGAATCCGCAAAAATACAATCAACAAAATACAAACGGAAAAACCGGTTACAACATCAGCATTTACAACAGGAATCTGATTAAAAAACTCCAACGCTTTTCGGTTCTTTTTATTTCCATAATGGGCACCAATTGCTCCTGCCGTTCCAAGCACAGTGGAAATAAAAGAAACCACCAGTGCCAAAGCCACGGTTCCAAGGATCATATGAATCAATTCTTCCGTAGTAAACAAAGTGACATAGTTTTCCAAGGAAAACCCACGAATACGTCCAATCATAGTAGACTTTGTAAAACTGTACACAGCCAAAATCATAATCGGGGCGTATAAAAATAAAAATACAAATCCCAGCCAGAGGTGACAAACTACTTTTCTCATTCCGTTGCACCTCCTGCTCCTAATCGATCACGGGTTTCCTTCCATTCCCCAAAGGATAAAAATACAATGAGTAACAACAAAACAGAAGAAATCATAGAGCCGTTATTCCAATCGTAGGCGTTGAAGTAACTTCCGATGAGACTTCCCATGATATAAGTACTGTTGTACATCAAATCCAATACCACATAATTTGTCATTGCAGGCAAAAATACCATGGTAACGCCACTGATGATGCCGGGCATACTTAAGGGAATCATCACCTTAAACAACACATGGCTTTTGGTAGCTCCCAAATCCAAAGCTGCCTCCCACATAGAGTCATCAATTTTTGTAATGGAATTATAAATGGGCAAAATCATAAAAGGTAAAAAATCATAGGTCATGCCCAAAATCGTATTTAAAAATGGGTAATAAGCGATGTTTCCTTCCAGTGCAGACAAAATTTCCTTTAAAGCTGTTAAACGCAGCACAGAGTTAATCCACATAGGGGTCACAAAAATAATCAACAACAATCTGGGATTCTTCACATAACCTCTGGCTAAAATATAGGCCGTGGGATAAGCAAGACAAAGCGATAATGCCGTTGTCAAAATGGCAATTACCAAACTATAAAGCAAGGTTCCCAGTGTCTTTGTGTTTTGAAAAAAATTCAAAAAATTCGCTATGGTCCAATGACCGGTTCCATCAGTAAACGCATAATAAAACACAATTACCAAAGGAAGCACCACAAATAGCACTAGAAACACCGCATAGGGAATACTTAATTTTCTTCCGGGATATTTCACCTTATGCCTCCTCCTTCAGTAAATTGTATTCGATTTTATTTTCAGGAATTACAATGGAAACAAAGTCTCCGGAGTTCCATAAATACTCATCATTTACAAAATAATTCTCATTTTCTTCCGTAACAACGGTGTAGCTGTAGTGATCCCCCTTGTAGATAATGGAAACAATATTTCCTTTTACACGACCTTCTTTGGCATCATCCGAAAGCCTTGCATCGGAAGGAGAAAAATACGCATCGAACAGCATACCTTCCCGCTCCACAACAAAGTGGTTTTTGTGGGTATCATAAAGCATAACATGGATATCTTCCGCTGCTACTTTCACACCCATAGATGTTCCCACAGCCAGAGGCTTTTTATCATAAACTACAATCTCATTTTTTCCATCTTTATCCAAAAGAGTGATTTCATAATAAGTTCCCTTAAATACGCAGGAAATTACCTCACCCTTTACTTTTCCTTCTTCATAAGAACACCACTGAATACCCTCAGGACGAATTACCACTTCCACTTCTGTTCCGGAAGGATAATCCTCTTCGCAATTAAATTTAGCGTTCAAGAATTCCACTTCCTTATATCCCGTCATTTTTCCGTGGAAAATATTACTTTCCCCAATGAAATCGGCTACGAAAGCATTTCTGGGGATGCGGTAAATATCCTCCGGTCGTCCTACCTGCTGAATATGTCCCTGAGAAAGAACTACAATTCGATCCGACATGGTAAGGGCTTCCTCCTGGTCATGGGTAACAAAAATAAAGGTAATGCCTAGTTCTTTGTGCATTAATTTCAATTCCAGCTGCATCTCTCGACGCATTTTATAATCCAGTGCTCCCAAAGGTTCATCCAAAAGCAAAATCTCCGGCTCGTTTACAATGGCACGGGCAATGGCAATACGCTGTTGCTGTCCGCCGGAAAGGGTATTGATTTTTCTTTTTTCAAACCCTTCCAAATCCACAATTTCCAAAGCTTTTTTTACTTTTTTGTTTACCTCGTTCTTGGGTAGTTTTTTCAACTTTAAACCAAAGGCAATATTCTCATACACATTCATATGTGGAAAAAGAGCGTATTTCTGAAAAACAGTATTGATCGGGCGCTCATTCGGCGGGAGTTTTGAAATGTTTTCGCCATGCAACAGAATTTCCCCCTCTGTCGGTACTTCAAAGCCACCAATCATCCGAAGCAATGTAGTTTTACCACAGCCGGAAGGGCCAAGAAGTGTGACGAATTCTCCCTTTTTGATTTGCAAATTAATATCACTGATGACATCTGACTCGCCATCGTAAGATTTCCTGATATTCTTTAATTCAATGATGTTTTTTTCTTCCAAAGTATTTCCCTCAATTTCTATTTCTTTTCCGGCGAAAAAACCCTGATTTCGGGCAAAAAACACGCCTCATTTATTATACATAAAATAGAAAGGAAAAAAACACTTGAGACAGAAAATGTATTGTTATATTAATTTGGAATAACTCTTTATATAGGTTTTTCTGTCATGGTGAGCATCTAAATAGGAAAGCCTTCTCCTAACTAAAACACCCCCACATAAAGTGAGGGTGTCTCTAACTACTATGATAAATTATTCTTCGAAGCCTTCTTCTAAGCCATCTTCCATAGCCTGCTGCTTTGCTCTGGCGATTGCTTCTTCATCCAACTTAAAGGCATTTACATTTTCATCCATGTCTCCTGCCAAAGAAACCAACTCATTGGTGGATTCATTACAGTCGTTTACAATGTTTTCCAGCTCAGCCATGGTAGCAGCTGTCTCTTCTGTAGATGCTGCATTTTCTTCAGCTATAGCAGAAAGACCTTCCAATCCACTCATAACTTCGTTCTTTGTATCATTTAATGCATCTACCTGAGAAGATACATTGTCGATTTCACCGGATACATTTCCGATCTCAGTACGGAGATTTTCAAAGGTATCTCTGGTATCAGAAAGCTTTTCATTTTGAGCTGTAATTTCCTGACGAACATCTTCCATGGTACGAACAGAAATATTGGCCTTTTGGATCAACTCTTCTACAATACCGCTAATCTTTTGTGCAGAGTCAGCACTCTGTTCTGCAAGATTTCGAACTTCATCTGCAACAACGGCAAATCCCTTTCCTTGTTCACCGGCACGAGCAGCTTCGATGGAAGCGTTCAGAGAAAGTAAATTGGTCTGTCCCGCAATATCGGAAATAATGTCTACAACGTTTCGGATTTCTTCTGCAGACTTGTTTGTCTCTGAAGTCTGTTCATATACGTTATCAATAGAAGCTTCTGTACGGTTACTGATTTCAGAAAGTTCATCCAAAATATCACTCATACGGTTGTTCTGATCACGCATAGCATTGGTAGAGTTCATAAGTTCCTTTACAGAACCGGAAGCCTGATCCAAAGCCTCTCCCATATCCATCATTTCCTGAGAAATTCTAGTGGTCTCCTGAGCCTGAGAAGTCGCTCCATTTGCGATTTCATCCACAGCCTGGTTTACACTGGAAATCTGATCATTGATACGTTCAAAATTATTCTGAAACTGATTTGAGAACGTATTCAAAGAATCGGTAGACTCGTGAATATTTGTAACAGTCTTTCCAAGTTTCTGAATCAAAGTCTGAATAGAACGGGCAATATTTCCCACTTCATCGGAACGGGAAGTAATTTTTTCCGGAAGTTCGTACTGAAGATTTCCGTCTGCCACCTTATCCAAATTTCCTACGGTAGAACCAATGGCCTTTACAATCAAACGAACCATAGCAACCACAAGTACAGCTGCAATAATCATAATAATCATCATCGCAATCGCTACCAAGAAAATGTAACGACTATAATACTGTCCAATGGTATCATGACTGATTGTTGCCTGAACAACCATTCCGTCCTGTCCCTCTACTGCGGAATAATAGGTGTAGTAGTGTTCTCCTCCTGCAACGTCATCAGGAATGAAAAGATTTCCTTCTGCTAAAGCTTTGTTTACACTTTCTGTATCCACGGGAATATCCGCATCAAATGTAGACAGACTAATCTGGTCTCCACTGATGATAGCAAAGTTTACACCACCGGTCTGTTCTTTTGCATTTTGCATTAATTCTGTCAATGCCTGTGCGGTATTGTCTTCATCTGTCATGGAAGAAACCTGTACCTGAAGTCCCATGGCATTATTAATAAGATGTACATTTGACGCTAACATATTTCCAACCAAATTCTCTGCAACTTGTGTGGCCACAAGAGAGATGGCAAACTGTGCTACAACAAATGTCACAATCAACGGAGCCAATGACATCAACATAAATTTTGCAATTAAATTCAGTCCCTTTTTCTTATTTTTCATTTAAACTCAACCTCCTGTCGAAATCTTCAAATCACTATATAAATAATGTCACAAAATACAATGATTTTCAATATTTCATTCATATATATTGCACATATTTCAACTAAAAATTCCCTCCTCTATTTTTAAGTAATAGAGGAAGGAATCTAATGTAATCGAATTTCATCATTTTCACAAAACTTTATGGATGATTTTCTTTCGAAATATTAACCCTTATAATCAATATTTTGACCAAAGGCCATTTCCTGTTCTGTCATAACAGAAGAAGCTGCCAAATTGTAACTATAAGAAGCCACTTTATTCAGTAATCCCTCAAAGCTGTTTGATTCCAAAATCTCGTATTCTTTCTCTTCGGTATTGGTTTTGTCAGCATCTTTTAAGTGCTCTTTTGCTTCCGCATTTTCGGCTTTTCTCTTTTCTTTGGCTTTTTCCAAACGTTCTTCCCGGGCTTCTTTTACCTCTTTTTTCTTCTGTGCCCGTTTTTCTTCAGCTTTCTTTTCTATGCGTTTTGCTTGGGCATCGGAAGATTTCTCCAGTGTGGCAAAGAAGCTGGTATTTCCGTTGGAATCTACGCTCATTCCAAAATTCTTTACGCTTGCACCGGAAGAAGCCAAAGAATTTTTCATCTCTGCCAACTTGGTCTGAGACATCTGAATGATTCCTTCGTATTTCTTTGCATAGGAAGGATCATTTGCCATCTTTTCCAATTTTTCCGCATCAATCAAAACCACCTGCTTGGATGCATTGCCATAAGCTGCTGCATTCTGCTGTACCTGGGACTTTAAATCATTGCTAACCAAGATAAACTCCATATTTCCAAACTTGGATTTTAACTTGTCATAATAATCCTTCGCCTTATCCGACAGTTCTACATCACCAATGGTCATTCCATAATCGGTCTTTTTCGGGACCAATGAACTTGCGGTGTCGATGGGCTTCCATTCTTTTGTTTTTATCTCGCTTGTTTGGGATTTTTTATCCGCGTTTTGAACCTGCTTGTCCGTTACCTTCTTATTTTCCGTACTTTTATAGGAAGAAACAGCCTGCTGGTACGCATTCATTCCATAGATACCAGATGTCATAATAAAACCTCCTTGTTTTACACTCATAATTCCTTTTATGTTTCATTCCGGTAATAGATAATCGTAGTTTTCTATTTGTTGTATCGGCAGAATTTAGAATAACTTTAGTACAAATTTTCTTTCTCTTTCCATAATAAACTGATAAAATGTTGAATAGACAGTGTATAGAACTACAGAAAGAGGGGAACACGATTATGAATTTTATTTTTATTTCACCGAATTTTCCAAGCACCTACTGGAATTTCTGCGACCGACTTTTGAAAAACGGCGCTAACGTACTTGGAATCGGAGATGCACCTTATGAAACACTACCTGAAGAATTAAAAAATGCCATGACAGAGTATTACAAAGTGGATACTTTGGAAGACTACGATCAGATGATCCGGGCATTGGGATTCTTCACTTTTAAATATGGAAAAATAGATTGGATTGAGTCCAACAATGAATTCTGGCTTTCCCAGGACGCTCGTCTCCGCACTGACTTCAACGTTAAAAGCGGTTTCTTAAAGGATGACGAAATCGAGCGTTTAAAAAAGAAATCCCTTATGAAAGAGGTGTTTGCAAAAGCAAAACTTCCTTCTGCAAAATATCATATGATTTCCAATATTACCGCCGCAAAAAAATTCACCAAAGAAGTTGGCTATCCTGTTGTAGTAACTTCCGATGATACTTCCGGCACCGATGACACTTGGAAATTAAACAATAATGACGAATTGGAAAAATTCTTCAAGACTGCTCCCGAAGGAAGCTTTATAATGGAAGAATATGTGGACGGCGACATCTATTCCTATGATGCGATTTTGGATATGGAAGGAAATGCCCTTTTTGAATCCACCACCCGTTACCCTTCCGTTTTAGACACGGTAATGAGCAAAAATGAATTTTCCTACTATGTTTATCCCGATGTTCCAAAGGAGCTTTCCGAAATCGGACAAAAGACAGCAAAAGCCTTTGATTTAAAAGGTCGCTTTGTTCATTTTGAATTTGTTCAGTTGGAAAAAGCCCACAAGGATTTGGGAAAGAAAAAGGATTATGTGGTAACGAAAGTAAGCGGATGTCCTTCCGGCGGTCCTACCACAGATATGATGAACTACGCTCACTCCACAGATGTTTATGAGATTTGGGCAAATATGATTTTAGACAAAAAAGATGCAAAGGTAAAAGTTGGAAAGCCTCACTACAGCGTTTATGCTTTCCGCCGTGGCAATCGCCAGTTTGCTCATACCAACCGTCGCATCTTAATGCGTTACGAATCCAGCCTAAACGAGCACAGAGAAGTTCCCCCTTTGGATTGGGAACACGAAGGAGAATATATGTACGTTGCCAACTTTGACACCATTCAAAAGGCACAGGCATTCCTTCGCTATATCTCTGAAAGAAGAAAATAACACATTTGATTCAGATGTAAAACTTGAAAAGGAGTTCTATGGCAAAGCAAAAATATTACGCCGTAAAAGTAGGCAGCGCTCCCGGGATTTATTTATCCTGGGCAGAGGCAGAACCTTTGGTAAAGGGGTTTCCCGGTGCAAAGTATAAAAGTTTTCCCACCAGGGAAGAGGCAGAAGCGTTTTTAAAAACCGGCACCAGTGCAACTATAACCACAAAAAGCAAAACCACTTCTACCACACCTATACCGGTGGCTCAGACAACATTTGATTTTATAGAATCTTCTGATAGTCAGACAAATACGCATACGGGAGAATACTCTCTTCCCTATGCTTTTGTAGACGGATCCTTTAATCCCGCCACAAAAGTCTACGGATGCGGTGGTTTTCTCTATGATTTGGATGGGAATCGCCATTTGATACAAGATTCTTCCGATGATGAGGAAATGGCTACCATGCGAAATGTGGCCGGAGAGATTTTAGGTTCTACTTTAGCTATAAAAAAAGCTATAGAACTGGGATTAAAAGAACTCACCATCTATTACGATTATGAAGGTATTCGTCACTGGGCCGAAGGCACCTGGAAAAGAAACAAGGAAGGTACTATCCGCTATCACGAATTTGTATCTGCCATTCGTTCTTCCATCAAATTGAACTTTGTTCATGTGAAAGCCCATACCGGTATTCCCGGAAATGAGGAAGCCGACACCTTGGCAAAAGAAGCTGTCGGAATTGAATAAAAACAAAGTCATAAAACCAGTAAAGGGATTGAACCACAATGGATTCAATCCCTTTTTATTATTATTCTTTTTCGGAACTGTTCTAAAATGTTTTACTACTTTAGAATTCTTTATACAATCTCAATAAAACGATCCTTGATGGTAGAAAAGCTTTCATCTACCAAACCAAAGTCTTTTTCTTTGTAGTTCCAAAGCGCATGTCCAATTCCATATTTTTTAAATACAGCATGGATGTCTTTCATCCAGCGAAGACGATCCTCCGGATCCGCCTGGTCGATCACACCATATTCACCACAGTAGAGACACACGTTATCTTTTTGGGCCTTTGCAATAGCCGGTGCAAATATATCCTCAAAGAAGGGCTCTCCGATTTCTCTGATTCCTTCCTGGTAAACCGCTCCGGCCAAATCAGCCTCTAGCTCATCTCCCGCTTTTCTGTATTCCTCCAGGGTTTTTGGATAACTAATGCGGAAATCCAGTGGCATATGCTCTACCCAATACGCTCCCTGATGGGAAAATACCATAGGTTCATAGCAGTGGAAGTTGTAAACCACCTTTTCATCTGTAGGAAGGTTCAACAGCGGCACACTCATAACATTGTTATATGCAACACCACCAACGATCAGCACATGATTGGGGCAAATCTCCCGAACCATATGAATAAACTTGCCTGCTACTTCGTTCCATGCATCTGCCACACTCTGCAAAACCACCTCATTTAATGGCTCAAAGGCCACCTGATTGGGATAGTCTTTAAATGTTGTTGCAATCCGTTTCCAAAGAGCAAAGAATCTGTTTTGCAATTCTTCATCATAAAAGAATTTTTCTCTGTCCATATCCTTTTTCAAAGGATCAAAGGAATATCCATAGCACTCGTGCAAATCAATGAGCATATTTAAGTGGTGATTCTCACACCACTGACGACAGTCTGTTAAATACTTTAATCCGTCCTCTTTCGGTGTACCGTCTTCCTCTTCCAACACGTTGTAATCTACGGGAACACGTACATGATCGAATCCCAAAGACGCAATGTATTCGATATCTTTTTCCGTAATAAAGGTGTCAAAATGGTGTTTGTCATATTCCGCAAACTGAGAAATCCATCCTCCCAAATTGACACCTTTCATAAATCCGTCCAACTGTTTCATATTATGTCCTCCTATTTCCCCTTTGAATAGAATCGCCTCTACCCAAACAATCTAAATTCATTATAATATGCCGGAAATAGGGAAACAACGAATACTTACGAAACACTCTTTAAATCCAGTTTAATTGCAATATATCGATACTACCGATACCAATGTATTCTAGCAAAAGCATACTTTCTTCTTTTGGCAAACAGTGAGGGATTTCTATCACCTGCCAATCATCGGATGGTTGAAAAACAAGTTCTCCTTTTGTTGCTCCATTCTCTTTGGAATATACCTTGACAGTTCCCCCGTCTCCCCTGATTTTTAATTGCAATTTTTTGTTACCCATATTGATAAAATTACAATATCCAATCTTGGTATGATTTGTGACTGCAGTAACAAGCATCTCTCCATTTTCCGCGGTAACCGTAGGTTGTTCTTTCTCATGGCCAACACCTTGTACGTTTTTTGTATTCTCATTATAGAGATAACAACAAATCGCTGCCGAATAAGTCCCGGAAGCCTCTAGAGGTTTTCCATTCAGTCCCTGAGACGAGATACCCACTTGCGGGATTGTTCCATCTTCCAGTATTTCAATAGGTTCCGCACAAGCCTGTCTAGAAAAATCAGTATTGTTCGTACACCTATGATAGAACACATAGTATTTTCCATTGATACACTCGATACCACCATGAATCGTTCCGGCTGGTGCCATACGCTGCACGTTTCCCTGATATCCAAGATTGCTATTTGAGATAATCACACCTCGATATTCAAATTCCCTATCGGGATATTGACTGGTAGCATAACAAAGCTCATTATTTTCTCCGGATGAATATACCAGATAATACAAATTATGTATTTTTCGAATGGATGCCGCTTCATAAAATGCATGGTGATACAACAAAGAATCCTTCGGAGCTGTGGTCTTACTATCCAATACAGCCTTCGGCTTTCCTTTTACCGTAATCATATCCTCTTCCAGTTCCACCACTGCACAGGATAAAATACTGGGTTCCGTGGATTTAATGTCCTCTATACTGCGATTTCCTATTTTTTTCAGCACCGTATTGTAAATTGGTTTCATCATAGGATTGCGAAAATCTCTGCCTAAGCCCCAACCATAATACAACCAGATTTTGCCATCATCATTTATGACCGCAGGATCATTTGTCAAAAAATCCAATACAGGTTCACCACTGGAATATTGAATATCTCCAACATATTCAAAGGGTCCCTCTGGTCTGTCACTGACCGCTACAGACATAGGTCCAAAGGCTTTGGTATTTGGTCCTGCAGCAAAATAGTAAAGGTAATATTTTCCATCGTTTCCCCTAACACAATCCGGCGCATAAAAATCCACCAGCTTATCTTTAGAGGATCTGGGATCTTGGGACTTTTTATAACTGATTCCATGACAAGTCCAGTCAGATAAGTCGTCCACCGGGGCAGAATACACCACATAATCCTCCATGCAAAACCGGCTACCCTTTTCTTTGTCGTGGGATCCATAGATGTACACCCGATTTCCAAACACATGGGGTTCCGCATCGGGGATATATTCATCTAAAGGTAAATAAGGATTACATATAGACATTCTCTTTTCTCCTTTCCAAATCACGAATCATTTTTTTCCTTTCCAAAGCAGTCAAGGGGTACTTTCCATAAACCAAATATGCGACTGCTCCACAAATAACAGGTATCACTGCTGTCAAATATCCAAAGCACTGAAGCATTCCTTGTAAAGAATCCGGGCTTCCAAAATACTTACTTGCCTCCACCCTCGTTTCATATCCAAAAATAACCAAGAGAGCTCCAATAAATGCCAAACCTGATGATTTTTGCAGCTCTGATAATAGTCTTGTAAAAGATTCTATAGTCGCATTCGCCGGCTTACCGGTCTTCCAAAGCGCATAATCCATCGTCTCAACAGCCAAAAGATTTCCCGGCACAAACGCCATTCCACATCCAAACAGTAAAAACGCCAACATAGAAAAATACAGATTTGAATTAAAAGTAAATTGACCAAAAATTTGTAAAATCTCCATAACAACACCCATAAATACCGTAATTGCAATAGAAATCTTCATCCCTTTAACAGGATTATTTTCTTTCTTACACATGGCAGCAGATGCCAATGTACCAAAAACAAAAGGAATAAACTCAACAATTCCAAGTATCATTGACAAATATGAAAACTTTCCTGTATCCAGATATCCGGTTTCAAACTCATAGCAATAATTCCATTTCACGTAGTACATAGCAATTAAAGTAATCGTCACATAAATAAAGCCCACAAAGAAACTCCCAATCTGATAGATTATAAAGGGCTTATTCTTCTTTACCATACGAAAAATGTCCAATACGCGGAAGGTGACATGATTTCTTGTCTGTTTTAACACCCTATTCTCGTTTACTAGTGCTACTCCTATCAAAGAAAGAAACATGGAAACTAGAATCATCACCATAACGTACATCCCAATTCCATCTCTTTGATTTTTGAAATAATCCTTATGATTCTCTACAAATTGAAACATAAACACAAAGGGAACAATAGCCACAAACCCAACCAGTCTTGGCCACAGAATAAGAGAGATTCTGCGATTATAATCCATCGTCATAGTTTGAATCAGAGCACCGTTTAGAAAAAACGAAGATCCAAAATCGTAGATTAAATAAAAGAAAATAATATATGCAACCAAGGACTTCGGATTACTACATAAGGCTTTCGGAATATGAAAAATCATAAGGGAAGAAAAAGATACCATTCCTACGCCAAGAGCACAGAAAAACCTGTATTGTTTTTTCCCTTTGGATACCACCCAGTCAATCAACCAACCTTGTATCGGATTTGTTGCCGCATCCAAAAGATGTAGAAAAGGCAGAAGGGTTGCCGCAATAAAAATACTCCCAAGCCTTCCCTCCATAGGGAAATAATCCGTCAGATAAAACGCCAAAAAAGACGAAATAAGGACCTCACCTATCATCTTTGTCAATGACATCATGGATATTCCAATCAAATTTTTCACTTCACTTTTCATTCTTTATTCCTTCGATATCACTTTCATCAAAAAATGGGTTACATATAATTCATTGGGTTTTAAACGATACTTATCATAAAAAGATTCCATTCCCGGTAAATCACCACCAACACCACTCATTCTTCCATAGATATTTAGAGTTGTTTGCACTCCTCTTGGAAGTTCATAAATATGTTTTGCACTCTCCAGATCTTTTTTTGAATAATCCCAAGCAGAAAACTCCATTCCATCTTCAGACAAATTCCACACAAAAATATCACGCAACTTTCCCTCCAAAGACAAAAAGCGTACATCACAGTGATTTCCATTTTCCTGTGGACGTAAATACATATGACTCATATCCGATAGGTCTTTTTCATACAAACCCAAAAGTGCACTTTCTTTTCGATCTATATAGTTTTCATGGGGTCCACGACCATACCACCGGCAACGTTCAAAGGTCTCTTGAAAAGAAAAGGAAACTCCTGTCGCTACAACATCTTTTCTTTTGGTCCTTACCTTTAACAAAACCTCGTAGTATCCATTTTTATAGTCTGTAATCTCTGTTTCCAACTTGTTGCAAAAGGGATGTCCATAAACTGTTTGAATGCTTCGTTTCCCGTCTTCATTTTTTGTTATCTGATTCAAAATACAGAGTCTCTTATTTGCAGCATCCCACTGTCTTACCAAAACAGTATTTTCCAGCTGAGGTACAAAATGCCCAATATCAATATTATTGTCAGTTGCAACTCTAGACAATTCCAGATTCATAAAACTATTTGCTATTTGAAAGCCCAAATCCTTATTTGTCAAAGTTACATCATGTATTCCATTTTCTATGTCCGGTTTTATAACATGAAATGGGCGAATCACAAACTGTGACACAGCTACAACACTTCTATCAAATTCATTTTCATCTTTTTGAGTAAAATAAAAATTGACAATAATTTCTCCATCTTTTGGAAACTCCTGTCTTCTTATTTCTTCCAAAATAATAGTCTTCTGTTTACCAGGCAATATTCCCTGTAATATCTCATCCTCTATTTTTTTCTTCAAAACCGGAACTCCGTCGCAACATAGTTCCCAAATCAAATCATAGAACGGTAAAACAGAACAAAACATTTGATGATTATAAATATGAAAAATTCCACTTTTAGGATGAGTGCTTCTAACATCCAGCCACTGATAACATTTTTTTACCTCATAGGCATCCGGATGAAAACTTCTGTCTGCAAACAATATTCCGTTGCCACAAAAAGCTCCATCACTCTTTTTATCCTTCTTTTTCTTAAACCCATCTTCGGCGTAGGTTTCTTCAAAGTCTGTCCCATATAAATAACGATTTTCTCCATCTTTCTTTACACAGATAGCCTGATCCACAAAATCCCAAATAAAACCACCACACATATGAGGATATTTTTCAAACGCCTTTGTGTATTCAGAAAAATTACCCAGACTGTTTCCCATGGCATGGGCATATTCGCAAAGCACCACCGGCATTTCCTCATACAAATCACAGGTAATATCTTTGTTGTCCGCCGCCAGTGAATTCATTACACCATCCATTAACCCAACAATTGCTTCCTTATGGCACAGCTGATCTAGGGTTTCTTCTGTTGGATACATACGGCTTAAAAAATCCGTGCATTCCTTATCATGCATCCCTTCATAATGAAATGGTCTAGTTCCGTCTAACGCCCCACCTCTGGCACGCATTTTTTTGAACACATCTCCCATACCGGCTTCATTTCCAAGACTCCAAATAATGACGCAGGGATGATTGCGGTCCCGTAAAATCATTCTCTCAATCCGATCCACACAAGGCTCTTCCCACTCTTTTTTTGACATAGGAAGGATTCTTCGAACCCCATGAGACTCCAAATCAGTTTCATCCATAACCAAAATTCCGTATTGGTCACAAAGACGATAAAACAAAGGATTATTGGGATAATGACTGGTACGCACTGCATTGATATTCAATTCTTTTAAGATTCGAATATCCTCCATATAACGTTCTTCGCTAAGGGTCCAGCCGGTCTTGGGATCAAAGTCATGTCTGTTGACACCTTTTAAAATTAGTCGTTTCCCGTTTAAGTACAGTATGTTGTCTTTTATTTTTATTTCTCGGAATCCAAACTTTTCCTCTTTGAAATAAATCTTTTTCCCGACATTCCATCGTATTTGTACATCATATAGCTTTGGGGATTCATGGCTCCATAACAGTGGAGCCACCTCCCCTTTCATTTTGAAAAACGTTTTTCCTTTTTTTAACGTCACCGATGCTTTTTGCAGAAATTCTAGTTCGGAAATCTGCACTTCTACTTCAGTGACTTGACAATCCCAGACAGATTCAAAATACAATTCGATTTGAAAATCACAAGGCACCTTTGTATCCCACATCAAATCTTTCTGCCACTTTGTGGGAAAAGAAGCATGCATAAAATAGTCACGCACCGTCACCTTTGGTTCCCAATACAAAAACACATCCCTATAAATTCCACTGAAGAACCACATGTCCTGATCTTCAAGATAAGTGCCATCGCTATATCGATATACAATGGCTGTCACTTGATTTTCTCCCGGTTTCAAATAGTCCGATACCTGAAACTCATGGGGTGTCATAGAACCTTGAGAATAGCCTACATATTTCCCATTTACATAGACTTCCAAAGCTGATTTCACTGCTCCAAAATGCAAATAAACATTTTTATCCTTCCAAGCCTCCTCGTAAGAAAAACTTCTTCGATACACTCCAATCTCCTGAAGGTTTTCACTTATATGAGGAATATTCCCTTTTTGCGTGTCGATTGCCTGGGGATAAGAAGATGCAAAATAATAGGGTGAACCATATCCTTGGAGTTGCCACACTCTTGGCACAACAATATCATCCCAGGCACTGTCATCATAAGTATCACAAGTATACTCTTTTTTCACATTACATCCCTGAGTATACAAAAACTTCCATTTCCCGTTTAGGGATGTCTGATTCTCATTCTCACCAAAATCTGCTGGACCCTTTGGAAAAGACAGGACATGACCATCTTCTTTATTCTCTTTTATAAATGTGATATCTTCCCACTTTTTATTCATAATGCATCCTTTTATGTCAGGAAACAGTGATTAACATTACATCATTTACCTGCATCCGAATCGGAATGATTGTCTCATTACCTTTAACTTCAAAATCAATTTTCTCTTCTTTTAACGCTGTCGTTTTCTTTATTTCTTCCACTTGTGCCAGCGTTAAATTATCCGGACTTCCCAGTTTTTCCCACTCTTTTTTCGGATTACAATGGGTATCGTCAATAATTTGAGCCGTCACATTGGAAGCTGCTGTATTAACTGCAAACTCAAATTCGTAAGAATCCCGTTTAAAATAATCCTGATTTTGGGTATATACCAAAATCTGTGTTTTATCACCCTCAACAAACACTGCATATTCCACGTCTGTATTTGTTCGAAAAGGTGTCTTCACCCTGTTTTTGTAAAGCTGCGACAATAGTTTAAATCCCCAAAAATTCGGCTTGGGAATACCATCGTTAGATACAATTCCAAAACTTCCTACAAAGGGTTTTGGTAGCATAAACTGTTCTTCAAACAAGTCACTACAGCACCA
>JAILJP010000051.1 GCA_024694625.1 Lachnospiraceae bacterium
TTTTTATGATTTATCTATGAAGAGTGACTCGGCTGCAAGGATGCAGACGAGAGAATTTGAGTGCAATGGATTGCACATCAAATTCGTTCACGAAAACAATCATTATGTAAAATTGATAAATCATAAAAAATCAACGACGAGACACTTGAGGTTGCCGGAGCCCATAGCCCGTTTCAGGAAACTATAGAGCAAAAAATGAAGATGCAAAAAAGGTGCCGATATAAATCGGCACCTTTGGGTACGTTTTGAAGACAAAAGATATGTCCCTAAACAGATATTTCTTTAATCATGAACTCATTTCCCTGAAGCAAATAGGTATGCTCACTACCGCAGTTCGGGCAAATCTTACCATGCTGGATGGTATCGTATTCCTGTTTGCAGTCTTCACAAAATGTAATTGCTTCAATGGGTTCGATGACTAATTCGCAGCCCTTCATCAGCTCTTCCCGGTCTACTGCCCATTTCCAGCAATCCTCTAAAAGATTGGGAATAACAGCAGACACTTTTCCAAGCTGTAAAGTAACAGACTCGACTTTTGTAATATCGTTTTCTGCAGCCACTTCTTTAATGTCATCAATTACTTTAAAAACCACGCCTAATTCGTGCATAATTTACTCCTATGCATTCAATCTCGGATCACCCTTAGGTCCACCGAATGCAATCTTAATCTTCTGCTTCAATCCATTAGGAAGGATGTATTTTAACTTCTCTTCTGCTGTTCTCATGGTAGAAGCATCAGGAAGTTCACGATGCAAGTGGATAGCGTCAAATTCACACTTGGTGGTACATACACCACATCCGATACATCTGTTTTCATCTACTACGGAAGCACCGCATGATAGACAACGTGATGTTTCGATCTTAACCTGTTCTTCAGTAAATACAGCCTTCTGATCTCTGAAGCTCTTTGCGTCAGTTGCTTTCTTTCCGGGAACCTGACGAGCGGATGTATCATAGTTCTCAGGGAACTGGATGTTATCCTTATCAAGTTCGATGTAGTGGTTCTGGTTACGTCCAATAATCAAAGTAGAGTTGGGCTGTACAAATCTATGGATAGATGTAGCAGCTTCCTTACCAGCAGCGATAGCATCGATAACGAACTTAGGTCCGGTGTAAACATCACCACCAACGAAGATATCAGGTTCAGCTGTCTGATAGGTATAAGAATCAGCAACAGCACCGTTTCCGCGACCAAGCTCAACCTTTGAGCCCTTCAATAAGTCGCCCCAAACGATAGACTGACCAACAGCAAGAACTACGTGCTTACAATCGATTGTCATTGTATCGTTTTCATCATACTGAGGATTAAATCTACCGTCAGCATCCTTAACCTGAGTACATTTCTTAAAGGTAATTCCCTTAACATTTCCATTTTCGTCAAGGACGATTTCCTTCGGTCCCCAACCGCCATGGAATACTACACCATCTTCTTCTGCTTCTTCAATTTCTTCTTCAGCAGCAGGCATAATATCTCTTGTTTCCAAAGAAACCTGAGTAACTGTTTCGTTTCCGCAACGAGCTGCATCTCTTGAGCAGTCGATTGCTACGTTACCACCACCAACGACTACAACATCACCTAAGATATCATATTTTTCGTTTGCGTTTACTTCACGTAAGAAGTCAACAGCGGTAACAACCTGAGGAGCGTCCTCACCGGGAACACCAACCTTACGTCCACCCTGGCAACCAATAGCAATGTAGAATGCTTTGTATCCCTGAGCACGTAACTCATCTAATGTAATATCTTTACCAACTTCAACGCCACACTTAATATCAACGCCCATTTCTCTCATAACGTCGATTTCAGCTGCGATAACGTCTTTTTCCAACTTGTAAGAAGGAATACCGTAAACAAGCATACCACCGGGACGTTCATTCTTTTCGAAGATTGTAGGTGTATAACCTTTTTCTGCCAAATAGAATGCACATGAAAGTCCGGCAGGACCTGCACCGATAATAGCTACCTTATCTTCAGAGAAGTCACCGTCAACTCTAGGAATAACCTTCTTAGGAATGTAACGTGTCTCTGCATTCAAATCCTGCATAGCAACGAATTTCTTAACTTCATCAATCGCGATAGCCTGATCAACTCTACCTCTTGTACAAGCATCTTCACAACGACGGTTACAAATATGACCACAAACTGCAGGAAGCGGATTGTTCTTCTTAATCAAAGCCAAAGCATCCTGATATCTTCCCTGAGAAGCCATCTTTAAGTAACCCTGAATTGCAATATGTGCAGGGCAAGCTGTCTTACAAGGAGCTGTACCTGTATCGTAAGATTCCTTACGGTTGTCGTTACGATAGTTGTTTGCCCACATATGAGGTCCCCATTTTGCCTGAGAAGGAAGAACCTGCTTAGGATAGGTCTGTTCTTCACCGTTCTTTAAGCAAAGCTTCTGACCAAGTTTAACTGCACCTGCAGGACAGAACTCAACACAACGTCCACAAGCAACGCAGTTTTCTTTTTCAACACGAGCCACATAAGCGGAACGTGACATATTCGGTGTATTAAATAACTGAGATGTACGAAGAGCGTAGCATACGTTAACGTTACAGTTACAAATAGCAAAGATCTTGTCCTTACCATCGATGTTTGTAATCTGATGAACAAAACCGTTGTCTTCTGCACGCTGGAAGATATCCAATGCTTCTTCTACAGTGATGTACTCACCACCCTTGTTGGTTTCAACAACGTAGTCAGCCATATCACCGATAGCGATACACCAACCCATTTCATCATCACCGCAACCTTCATCATAGGTCTTACGGCTACGACGGCATGAGCAAGGGCTCTTTGCAACGTGTCCGTTATACTTCTTTAACCAATAAGAAATATGCTCAACATCTACAGACTCATTTTCCATTTCGATTGCTTTTTCAACCGGGATAACATGCATACCAATTCCGGCACCACCAAGGGGAACCATGTGTGTTACCTTCTCAAGAGGAAGCTTTGTCATCATGTGGAAGAAAAGTCCCATTTCAGGATATTCATCAATCAAATCCAAGTTCATGTTTGTGAACTCAGCTGATCCGGGAACGTATCTGGGAACAACGTAACGACGTTTTCCTTCAGGATTCTTTCCATCCAAGTTTTCATTGTTCCACTCAATAATACCGGTCCATGACATATGGTCCAATAATTCCTGTAAGTGTTCAGGTGAGTGATTCGGATTTAACTCCTGAATCTCTTCGAAGAATTTAGGCTGACGACATCCCATTGTAAGAGCAACTTCAGCTTCTTCGTCAGTAACGATTTTTGAAAGTGCCCAGTATTCAGGATCCTCTCCTGTGATTTTCTTCAATCCTAACTTCTGTAAAGCTCGGTCAGTAATCATTGTTCCTAACTTTACGATAGGCTCTCTTAAATTCTCTGTCTCTGCTGTTGCAAAATACGGTCTGATAGGATAAGTCACTTCCGTATTATCTCTGGTTGGTTCCGGCCAGTCAGCAGGCTTGGTAAAGCCCATCTTTTCATAATCTGCCATACTCGTTTCCCTCCATTATGAATATACTTTAAAATTACATACTTTTCTAAACACCCATCAATTTTGAATACCCCATTGTGAAATAAATCCACATATAAACATAAAAAATGATGGACACCACAATAAAATCTTATAAATAATTCTTGCGCATGTTCATCTTCGTTAAAAAATTGACAAGTGTGTATTTATGTACCTATATTGTACTTTGCTATCCAAAGTATTGTCAATAGACACGGCGGGATAAGTGTGTATTATCCCCCCTTAGGGGTTTTTTTCTTGTATTTTTTTCAAAACAAAAAGCAGACGAATCTATTTTCATCCGTCTGCTATTACACTTGTGTGTCATTAATTCAACCATTGGGAAATGGTTTCTGTTGTAATATCCTGTTGTTCTTGGTGAGAAATGGTAGCTTCACCATCTCCATCCTGCTCTCCGTAATTCCCAAACCAGGCATGGTTTCCACCGTCGATTTCTACCACTTCGCTTTTATCCTCGTCGATTTTATCCAAATCCAATTTGACATCATTGGAACCGTACACAATCAAGGTGTTGCTTTCATCATACTTTCCATAATTATAGGCTCCCAATAAAATCAATCCGGCAATGGAATCACTTTCATCCGCCGCAAAAGAAGACGCCGCCACTCCACCAAGAGAATGTCCCATAATGTACCAATTCTTTACTTCCGGCAATTCTTCATCCATATTGTCAAGCACATCCTCTGCTGCGTTCATATCGAAAAACGCCAGATTAAAAGGCATCTTTACTAAAACAATATCATACCCCCGCTCTCTTAGCTGTTCCAAAAGAGGTAAGTATGCCGTATATTCTACTTTTCCACCGGGATAAAAAACAATTCCCGTATCTGTTTCCCCGTCCGCTTTTATAATAAGATTCTCGCTATCGGAAGCTGACGGGTAAATCGTGCCGGTGTCTTTTCCCTCTTCTAACACTTCCAACGCTTCCGGCTTTGCTTCATAGTATTCAGTTAAATAACTGTACGCCCAAATCCCCACGGCTGCCAGCATCAAAAAAATTGTAACCCCTATTCGTCGTTTCAATTCTTTTTTATCATCCAATTTTCTACCTGCTTTTCTTTTCGAAAAAATCAGCCCGATGTACTCGGGCTGTTTTCGGTCTGAGTTATAACGGTTAATATTTAACCTTTTAAATCTCTGGACTGACGGTCCATATCTTCCACCACAATGTCATAGATTTCTCCATGAGTTCTGCAATAAGACAACACATCCCAAGGTTCGTTGGTGTGATAATGAAGCTTAATAATGGCCTTTTCACCATTTTCATCTTCACCGCTGTCTCCGGCGATTACCATGGAATCACCTTTGATGTTGTCCAACAAATACTCTCTAATCTCATCGGTCAAATCATCTGCAACATCATCTGCGTCATCGCCATCATTTACATACTGATCCAATAATAACTGAGTATCATAACGAAACTCGATTGTCTGTTCAGGCATAGGCATAATCAATTCCTCCTATAAAAAATATTCTCCACAATACGATTCACTAAAATAAGTTATCTCGAAGCCAGTTTTCCCAAGCTTCCATTCCCTCTCCGGTTTTAGCGGAAACAGGGAAAATTTTAATATCCTTATTCAACTTCTTTACATGGTCCATGCACAAATCCAAATCAAAGGTAAAGTATTCTCTTGTATCCATCTTTGTAATCACAAGGGCATCTACCATAGAAAACATCAAAGGATATTTTAAAGGCTTGTCATCTCCCTCAGGCACAGACAAAATCATTACATTTTTATGTGCACCTGTATCAAATTCTGCAGGGCAAATCAAATTTCCAACATTTTCCAAAAATGCCAAATCCACATCGGAAAGATCCATTCCTTCCAAACCGCGTCTTGTCATACCTGCATCCATGTGACACATTCCATCGGTATGCACCTGAATCGCTTTTGCCCCAAGGTTTTCTATTTTAACCGCATCCACATCGGAATCAATATCTGCTTCCAATACCGCAATATTGGTATCGTCCTTCATATCGGAAATGGTACGGGACAAAAGTGTGGTCTTTCCCGAACCGGGAGAGCTCATAATATTAATAAGAAAAACTCCCTGATCTTTTAAATCGCTGCGAAGTGCATCCGCATCTCTGTCGTTAGACTCCGTAACGCTTTTGTTTAACTCGATTACTCTTGCCATTTACGCCAGCTCCTTCCATGCTTTGATTTCACTTTTCAACCAGTCAATCCACTGATCAAAGCCGTCACCCTTTAATGAAGAAACAGGTATGATTGGCATATTGGGATTGAGATTTCCCACATACTCTTTCAACTTATCCATATCAAAATCAAATACCGGCGCGGTATCCATCTTATTAATCAAAAGGCAATCGCTTACCGTAAACATTAAAGGATATTTTAAAGGTTTGTCATGTCCTTCCGGCACAGATAAAATCATAACCTTTTTTGCAGCTCCCACATCAAACTCTGCAGGGCAAACAAGATTCCCAACGTTTTCCAAAAATACAACGTCCACATCTTCCAAACCCAAAGAGTCCAAACCACGTTCCGTCATATCTGCGTCCATGTGGCAGCTTCCGCCGGTGTGAAGCTGAATCACCTTCGCTCCAGTTTCCGCAACTGTCTCAGCGTCTACTTTGGAATCCACATCGGCTTCCATAACGCCAACCTTAAACTCCGGCTGTAAAGCTTTAATGGTACGAACCAAAGTGGTAGTCTTTCCCGCTCCGGGAGAAGCCATAAGATTTACGAAAAACACTTTTTTATTCTTTAACTTTTCACGAACGGACTCAGCCACAACATCATTGTCAGCAATTACCCGCTCCTTAACTTCCTTTACTGCTATTGCGCTCATAAAGCACCTCTTTCTAAATTACACTATGTGAGATTATAGCAAAGAACCGAAAAAAAATATAGTGACAAATGTCATAATGTGTTTAATATTCCCCATCTGTGTTTTGCCTGTCAAATTAAGTCTTTGTATTTTACTTTCAAAAATTATATAATATATTTATAAATTATCAGAATACTTGTTAAGTTTTCTAAAAAATAGTCGATATATGAAATAGAAGAACCGGTACACCGTTTACCCTGTGATAGGGTGCCAAGGCAGGCAATAAGGAGGTGTGTAACATGGATGGATTTACAACAAATGTGGTCGCACCGGTTGTGATGGCTTCAATGAGCCGGAACGATAAGGATGAAAAGAAAAAAATCGACCAAAAGGAAAAAGAAAAAAAGATAAAAAAAGAAGATACTTTTGAAGAACAGTTTGGAGCTATTTACGTACACAGCGAGGATCACGCGCCCATTACTTACGGACCGCCAAAGAAAAGAACCTTTACCTATTAGCCTTTGTTATCTCCTCTTTCTTACAAAGGACATTCATATACACCACTTGGGATTAAATCACTTCGCCATAGAGGTGAACCTTGGTTCCAGGTGGTGTTTTCGCGTTATAAAATCTGTTATAATATCCTTAATTTGAGTAAACGGAGGAATTGTTATGGGATACTACGGATACGGATTTTACTACGATTGGACCTACATTCTTGTTGTCATTGGCGCCATTATTTGTCTTTTGGCTCAGGGTCTTGTAACTTCTACTTTTAACAAATATACAAAGGTTCGAAGCAGAACCAACCTCACTGGAAGAGAAACAGCGGAACGGATTTTACGTTATGCAGGCATTACAGATGTGTCTGTGGTTCACGTCAACGGAAATCTGACAGACCACTACGACCCCCGTTCTAAGACGGTAAATCTATCAGATTCTGTTTACAACTCCACTTCCGTTGCTGCGGTTTCCGTGGCCGCTCACGAATGTGGACATGTAATTCAGCACAATACCGGATACCTTCCTTTGAACTTTCGAACAGCTTTGGTTCCGGCTGCCAATATTGGTTCCTACGCCGCTTGGCCATTGATTATTATCGGACTTTTTATTAACGGACAAACCAGCACCTTATTGATTCAGTTGGGAATCATCCTTTTTTCTTTGTCCGTGCTATTTCAGATTGTCACCCTTCCGGTAGAGATTAACGCTTCCAGACGGGCAGATCACATTCTCCAGGAAATTGGTATTTTGGACTCAGAAGAAGCACGTTACACCAAAAAAGTACTGGGAGCTGCTGCCCTTACCTATGTTGCATCAGCTGCCGCTGCTATTTTACAATTGCTTCGTCTGGTATTACTCTTCGGACGAAAAAGAGACTGATGATTACTACTTATTAGAAACGAGGAAATAACATGCAAAAGAAAACACATCGCGCAAACTGGCTGGATTTTTTAAGAGGACTGGCCTTAGTGCTTATGATCATATATCACACCCTTTGGGATCTGGAGAACCTCTTTGGTCGTACCATCCCCTGGTTTACAGACAGTCGAGCGTTTCTATTAGAGCGCATTATCTGTATTTCTTTTATTTTGATTTCCGGATATTCCATCGGACTTTCACGTCATGGAATTCGCAAAGGTGTCATGGTATTTGCCAGTGGGATTTTGGTATCCGTGGTTACCTATTTCTTTGTCCCAGATTCCATTATCATTTTTGGAGTTCTTACATTTTTAGGTGTCGCCATGATTTTGACTACTCTGATAAAATCCCAGTTGAACCACTGGACGCCCATTATCGGAGCCCTTGTATTTTTCATTCTGTTCTTACTGTTTTATAGAGTGAATCAGGGACAGCTCGGCTTTTTAGGTTTCCCGATTGCAACCTTCTCCGGAAGCTTATACAAAAACTATGTAACCACCTTTTTCGGATTCCCTTTCCCGGGATTTTATTCAACGGATTATTTTTCATTTTTACCTTGGATTTTCTTGTACTTTGTAGGTTATTATCTTTATCTGTTAACCCAGAGATTTGCAAAGAAATCCTTCGGTCCCATTCGAAAATGGGGACTGATTTCCTTTTTGGGACGTTATACCCTTCCCATCTATCTGATTCATCAGATTATTATTTACGGAGTAATGTATTTTATTTTTTAAACCATGAACGAAATATTTCACCACATAAAAAGTTTTGTAAAGAATCAAATTGTATTATCGGTTGCATTTTTACTGGCGGTTTTATCCGCCTTTTTTGTGCACCCGGACATAAACTATGTGCAATATATTGATTACCGTACCCTGTCTATTTTACTTTGTCTTATGATTACAATGGCAGGTTTTCAAAAGCTCTTTGTCTTTCGTCAAATCGGTGAGCAACTGGTGGGCAAAATGTCTTCCATCCGTGGTGTGACCTTTGTTTTGATTTTTCTTTGCTTTTTCTCCGCAATGTTTATCACAAATGATGTGGCACTTTTGACCTTTGTGCCCTTTACCATTGTGACTCTGTCCCTGTCCCAGCGACCGGATTTATTTATTGTAGTCATTGTATTAGAAACCGTTGCCGCCAACCTGGGAAGCATGTTAACCCCTTTGGGGAATCCCCAGAATCTGTATTTGTATTCCCTTTCCGGACTTCGATTAGGCGAGTTTGTTTGGCTCATGCTTCCTTACAGTGCGGTAGCTACTCTATTACTCATACTGTTTACCTTTGTATTTGTAAAAAAATCTCCTGCCACATTAAAGGAGAAAAACACCTATGAACGCACAAAAAAAGAAAAGGCCTTGATGGGAATGTATACCCTGACCTTTTTCCTTTCTATACTGGTGGTTGCAAGAGTAATTCCATTTGGTGCCGGTCTGGCTGTCATTGTGACTTTGGTCTTTTTGTTTGACCGTTCCATTTTGAAAAAACCGGACTACGCCTTGCTTTTCACCTTTGTATTTTTATTTGTGTTTATCGGTAACATCAAGCGGACTCCCATCTTAAGCAATACCCTGTCCACTCTGGTATGTGGTCATGAAGTTGGCGTTTCCGTTATCCTCAGTCAGTTTATCAGTAATGTTCCGGCAGCCATTCTTTGCTCCAGCTTTACCGACAACATCAAAGGACTTATTATTGGCACCAATATCGGAGGCCTTGGTACCTTAATTGCCTCCATGGCCAGCCTGATTTCCTATAACCAGTACGGTTATGTGGAAGGTGCTGACAAGAAAAAATACATCGTGGTATTTACAGGAATCAATTTAATTTTCCTGGCAGTGATGGTGCTACTATAGGCCGGTACAACAGTAAATGGTTTTCTTCCAAATCAAAGGAAAGCGTTACGTGACTTTGGAACAAATCATAAATTCCCACAATCTCTTTTATCTCCTTGGCATCCGTAAAATCACCAATCAAATTTGGATACTTTTCAAATGCTTCCGGTGCATACTGAAGTGTTTTTTCATTGGCAAACACTGCTGTGTAGAGAATCTGAGACTCCACCAAGTCCTGAAAAATATGACTTCCGTAGGATAGTTCCGGATTGTAACCGGCTTCTTTTTCCTCAATTTCACAAATCAGTTCAAACTCGCTTATATCGGAAAATGCAGTAGGCACCCCTAATTCCGGTGAACTGGTTCCCACACGACCGGGCACAAAGAGTATCATTTTCTTTCCCTGTCCCCGAAAAGCCCAGTTAATCTTTCCAATGACATTGGCAATCTGGGGCTTCTTTGCATAGGGCATGTTGTAATAGGCCTTTGGATCCACATACACCACCAAATCAATTTCTTCACTTCGGGACAATCCCATGGACGTTCCCTTGGATTCCAAATAAATATCTTCCTTGGCCACGTCTTTTGGAATCACCACATTGGCAACATCCTTAAACACCTGAAGCGGACGACATTGCAAAAGGTTGATGGAGTACTCCCCGTTTTCCGACAGGTTCATGGTAAATTCAATATCCACCGGATGCGCATATTCCTCTTGAATCAACTGCATCATCTGTCGCATCTGCGCCATGATGTTGACCTGCTTTACCAGACCTTTGCAGGAAATAAATCGCACAAACTGATTCATTCCACGATTTCTCAAAGACTCTTCCGCATCATAATCATGCTCCAAAAGTATATTGGCAAGATAAGGCGGTAATTTCCCTTCAATTTCATTTAAGGGCAGTCGTTTTAACATGTATTCACTAACGTCCATTACTTCCACCGCGCGCTGAGAAAACCGATGCGCCTGCGCCACGGTGGTTGACGAAGTTGCTTCCGGCCGATCCAGACTTACCAGTCTTGGATAGGAGCCCATGGTTCGATCTACTGCAGAAGTTCCAAGTCCCATCACGAGGCGAAGCATTCCCGCACTTTGATCGATGCCCGCCAAAAATTTATAAGGACTGTAGGAATATCCCACCCCAGCCGCACAAGGCATGTAATAAGGTCCGTAATAGGAACCGGAAACTCGCTGTACCAAAAGTGACATTTGCTCGTCCCGCTTTTCCAAGCCTCTTCGTTTACGATAATCCAAAGCAGATAAACTCATGGTGCTGGCATAAACAGTTCGAATGGCGTTTTCAAATTCCTCCAACCGCTCCTCCATAGTTCCGCGGTTTGCACAAAAGACGGATTCATATTTTCCGGCAAAAGCATTTCCAAATCCATCCTCCAAAATACTGCTGGAGCGAACAATAAAAGGATCCTGACCATAGTATTCCAAAATATGAGTAAATTGGGTACGAAGGGTTTCCGAAAACACTCCCTCCCGCAGCTTTTTGGCAAACTCATCTGCCAGTGAAAAATATTCTTCTTCCCGCCGTTGTCGCACCCGCAATTCCCAAAACTCATTATCCACGATGTAGGTATAGTAAATATCCGAACCGATGAAAAAGGAATCGTGGGGTTCCAATACCTCATTGATTTCAGGGCTTAAATTTCGAATAATTGCACGCGTCAAAAGCATACCGCAGGTTTTTCCGCCTACCAGACCGGTTCCAATCATATGACTTCTTACGCTAAAGTAATCCTCCGGACGGAAATGCTTTTTCACTATTTGACGCATTTTTTCATCTCGGGTCATCATAATGTTGCACATAGTGGTACAGGACGCTTCCATATCCTTTTTGTTTTCATAATCCATTTTTGCCTGATTGAAAAAGCGGTCCCAAAAATCGATGTACTGCTCCTCTTCCGGGCGTCGATAATGATCCACCACCTGATAGAAGCGACTGGACTGCACCCCATCCAAAATCGGACGAAAGCTATGGGTTTCTTTATTGTAAATATGGGGAAGGAACATGGTTTCCGAATTTCTGTTCCACACTTTTTCCGGTCGCACATACACATTTTTTTCATCGGAATACACGTCCAAAAACAGCTGGGTAGTGTTCAACATTTTCTTGATGGAATAAAAAGAATGCTTTCCTCGAATCAACGGGAAAAACGCAACCGTATCCAAGGTAAACAAAAATGGACAGGTTACCCGGAAGAAATTGCCCATCATCAAATCCGTGGCCCAGGCAATTTGCAATTCCGACAAACAGTCAAATACGTAAAAAGCATCCTTTCCCTCCTGTTCAATAATGTTGTGAATCTCCACCGTAAATGTTTCAAAACGATGAGACAGCGGAATGGGAATGGTTTTCACCTCCGGACAAGGTTCCACCAAAGGCTCATGACTGGCAAAGCGAAAATATATAATATTCCGTTTGTCCTTTTTTGCCTGTTCCACATAAGGCTCCACGAATAGTCGAAACTCCCAAAGTTTTGTCACACGAAACACCACATTATCTCCCAGACGAATATTGTCCAACGCAACATCCATCTCCGGTATTCCCGATAACACCCGTTCAAAAGCTGCCATATCTCATTCCCCCAAATTCCATTCTAATCTGTCGTTTCCGATTTCTTTCCACAAAAAAAGCAAAGTACACCTTCCTAATTGTAGGAAGCGCCTTTGCTTCTTCATATCTTTTCTATATCATAACATATAATTTTAAATTTTGCGTTTGATAAATTATTATTCCGGTTTTCTTTTCAGTTTTTCATATCCTCTTCTCTTCCTACCGATTCGCCTCAGTCAAATTCACCATCCAGATTGAGCTTACCTCCATATTCAGTGGCACGCTCTTCTAATGATTTATGTAATATTCTTCAAATTCTTTATATACATAAGTTCCCTATAGCTTTTGGGAAATCCTATAAGGTTGAGATCTATATCCTTCTCATATTTCTTCACTATACAATTAAGCTTATCTCTAAATTGCTTTCTTTCATCATCAGAAGGTAACCTCTTAATCAGCATAAGTATATACGCAAACAGAGAATCATTCCTTATTGCCGGGTTATTCCTCAAAAAACTTTTATTGAACTTTACCGGAGGATTCATCGTAGAATTATACAAACGCACACCATGAGAACATTTATTTCTTAGAACAGATAAGGCATGTAGGTGATTTTCGAGCGTTGCTGTGCTTATGCCAACCTCAGATGCTATAACATTCTTATCCGATAAATACAATGCATGATAGAACAGAGAAACACTTGAACAACTCATCAGTTCCAGCATAACCCATACCGGCATCTTATCAGCATATTTATTGAAATGATGCTTAACGATTGCACTATCCTTATAATATGACTTTTCTTTGGTGAAGTTCTGCAATGTCTTTGTAATTCCAACTTTATCGTAATAGTTCTTCACATCATAGTGCTGATCATATGGTGGTGTCTGACATTTTAGCTCCGCAAATTTATTT
>JAILJP010000088.1 GCA_024694625.1 Lachnospiraceae bacterium
GCGGGAGAATGGAAGGGATGGACATAAGTAAAAGAAGAATCGCGACTTTGACGTTTGTAGTTTGCGTTGCCTTGATAGTGCTGTTTAACCTGTCGATGTGTTGGTTGCCTGGGTGTGCGCTTTGGCATAAGATTTTGGTGGCGTTAATAAGTGTATGTGGAATTGGAGTTTTGCCAATCATGGTTATGAAATTCGATTTCGCATATAATATTGCGGCATCAATTTATAGTGGATTTGTAAGCCAAGTAAAATGGATTGTGGAAAATAAAATCACAATCACTAGAGATACTGGCGTGTGCCTGATTTCATTTGTCGTGATTTATATTGCAGAAAAAGCTGCGGGGAATGGCAATATAAATATATGGCGTGTGTATTTCTGGAGTGGAATAGTAACGCTTATTGTGTGCTGGTATGAAATACTGAAAAGATACAAGACGATTAAGGTTGAATCTGCATTTGCGATAATTGCTTTCGTGTTGGGCTTGACGACTATATTATCAAGCCCGCGTCATGTGGCAGCTGTTCCAGATGATGAAATTCACTGGGGCAGAGCGGCGTCGCTGGTTAGTGTGTTTGATTCTGTAAAATATGATTCTGAAAACATAATGTACTATACGACCATTGACCAGTTCTATAAGGTTTTGAATCATGAATACACATATGAAGATATGCATAACTATGATGAATCTTTGAATGAACTATATGGTCGAGATCATGCTATGGTTGCAGACGTATTAAATAGAGATGACACAGTGGGTTACGATACTCATTTGGGTACCTATTCAATAGCATATGTTGCTCCGGCGATAGGGATGATAATAGCCAAAGGTTTGCATCTACCCTATACTTGCATTCTTATTGCAGGTAAGCTAGGAATATTATTGGCGTATATAGCTATTATATATGGAGCTATAAGACGCCTGCACTATGGCAAAGTGCTTGTGAGTGTCATTGCATTGATGCCAACGCCGTTTTACTGGGCTTGTTCATATACTTATGATTGGTGGGTGCTGGCTTGGAGCATATATGCTTATAGTGTTTTCATAAGCACACTTCAGAATCCAGATGAGAAGGTGTCTAATAAAGACTTGATAGTGATGATTGCGACTTTGGGGCTTGCTATTATACCGAAATGGGTGTATGGCGTTCTGTTTATACCATTCTTGTTTATGCCTGGGTATAAATTCAAGAGTCGAAAACAGCGATTGATTTACTATGCATTTTTTGCGATGTCGGTAATCTGCGCGTGGGTGTTGATGATTAATCCACTGCTTCATGGAGGCCTCGGAGTAGGAGATGTGAGAGGCGGAGAGGATGTAAATGCAACCGCCCAGTTGTGGGGTATAATGATGTTTCCGTGGAATTATGTTAAAGTGCTGCTTAAATTTATGTTGGGATATATTAATCCGATAAATGGTGAAAGCTATCTAACTACCATGGGATTCTGGGGTGTTAGCTCATATTCGGTAGTGGTAATGATAATGTTTCTAGTGACAGCTTTTGTGGACAGAAGTCCAAGTAAAGTGCGAGGAAGGAAGAACGTAATTGTTATTTGTTTGCTGAAAATAGCGACGTTATGCACATGCCTATTAGGCGTTGCGGTTATTGTAACTAGCTTCTACATTGGGTTTACACCGATATTTGCGTATACTATAAATGGTTGTCAGCCAAGATATATATTGCCGTTGCTTATGCCTTTTTTGTTTAGCATAGGAGTAGATGGAACAATGGTTGCTGGCAAAATCAGTGAGAAAAAAATGGCGATGAGTGTGCTGATGCTGTCGACATTGGTATATATGTTGTCTTATTGGCAGGTATATATGTCAAATTTGTGAACATAGGCACGATTTACATGATATAATAGAGAGAACGCATTGATTTAAAATCACGAGATGAATATAAAATTGATATTTGAAAACTGAAAGGAGTTCGGAAGAAATGAAAGGAATTATACTTGCCGGAGGTTCCGGTACTAGACTTTATCCATTGACCAAGGCAATCAGTAAACAGATTATGCCAGTGTATGATAAGCCAATGATTTATTATCCATTATCTACACTTATGCTTGCAGGAATTAGAGAGGTTCTTATTATCTCTACACCTAGAGATTTGCCAGTGTTCAAGGAGCTGCTTGGAGATGGAAGCCAGCTGGGAATGGATATTCAGTATGCTATTCAGGAGGCGCCAAATGGACTCGCTGAGGCATTTATCATCGGAGAGGAATTCATAGGGGATGATTCTGTAGCGCTCGTACTCGGAGACAATATCTTCTACGGTATGACTTTCTCGAAAATTTTGAGAGAGGCTGCTGCAAGAACAGAGTCTGAGCCAGGAGCTACAATCTTTGGTTACTATGTTAAGGATCCAAGAGAATACGGAGTAGTAGAATTTGATGAGAATGGTATCGCAATCTCTATCGAGGAGAAGCCAGCTCAGCCAAAGAGCAACTATGCAGTACCAGGATTATATTTCTATGATAATGATGTAGTGCAGATTGCCAAGACAATTAAGCCAAGTGCAAGAGGTGAACTTGAAATCACTGCTGTCAATAATGAGTACCTCAATCGTGGAAACCTCCATGTAGAGACTCTTGGTCGAGGATTTGCATGGCTTGATACAGGAAACCATGACATGCTTCTGTCTGCAGCAAATTTCGTAGAGACATACCAGAAGAGACAGGGTATGTATGTATCTTGTATCGAAGAGATTGCTTACAGAAGAGGCTTTATCGATAAGGACCAGCTTGTTAAGCTTGCTCAGCCACTTCTCAAGACTGCATATGGTCAGTATCTGATAGATGTAAGTGAAGGATTGTAAGAATTAGAGAGAGCAGGAAACTTTCATGAAGATAGAAAAGCATGTTGAAACATATCGCAGGATATATCAGCGTACGGCGAATATCATGATGCCAGTAATATATACGGTGATATTTGGCTACATATGGTATTCACAACTGAATCGCCTTGTTCACGGTTTCGTGAACAAGGGTAACGTACTTCTTATTGTGATGTATTTCGCGATATGCTATGTATCACTGAAGTTGTGGAACGCCTATGGGATAGGTAAGCAGAAACTGGTAAATGTAGTGGTTTCCCAGGCTATGGGAGTCCTGTTTGCTAATGCTGCCACATATATGGAACTGGCTCTGATTGAGGGTACGATTTATAGTTTGATTGCAATCCTCAAGAAGATGATTCTGCTCACGCTCCTGCAGGCTATTGTGTCAGTAGTGGTTCCATATTTGCTGAATTTAGTGTATATCATGATTTTTCCTCCGCACAAGATTTTGCAGATAAATGGTGATTATGACAATGACCTGGGTGACAAGATTCGTAGTCGTGAGGACAGATACAAGGTCTGCGAGGAAATATCCATCCATGAACCATGGGAAGTGATAGAATCCAAGATGCATGAATACAGGGCGGTACTCTTAAATGATTTGGACTCCCATGAGCAGGTGAAGATTATCAAATACTGTTATGCTCATTCCATCAGACTATATTTCACGCCAAAGATATCAGATATCATCATAAAGGGTAGCGACACAATCAATTATTTCGACTCGCCACTTTTTGTAAATAGAAATATTGGATTGACTATCGAACAACGTATAATCAAGAGAACCTTTGATATAGTATTATCATTTATTGGCCTGGTGGTTACATCGCCTATTATGCTTATCACTGCTATATGCATCAAAACTTATGATGGTGGTCCTGTATTTTTTCGTCAGGAGAGAACTACTTTTAGAGGCAAGAATTTCTGGATTATCAAATTCAGATCTATGATAGAAAATGCTGAGGCGGATGGCAAATCAAATCCTGCCGCAGATGATGATGACAGAATTACACCGATTGGTAAATTCATCAGAAAGACTAGAATAGATGAGCTGCCACAGCTGGTAAATATTCTAAAGGGTGATATGTCTATCGTAGGACCGAGACCAGAGCGAGTGGAGCATATGGAAAAATATGCCGAGGTCGTGCCGGAATTCGATTATCGACTCAAGGTAAAGGGCGGCCTGACTGGATATGCTCAGGTGTATGGTAAATACAATACTACTCCTCTTGATAAGTTAAAGATGGATCTGATGTATATTGTGAATTATTCTTTTCTTTTGGATATGCAGATTATTTTTGAAACAGTAAAAGTGGTTTTTAAGAGCGAAGCTACCGAAGGGTTTACTAGTGAACAGAAAACGAAAATACGCAATGAAGAGGAAGAATAAATCCTATAGATAGGATGATAGAGGAAACACACAAAGCAACGGCATTTTGTCGTTACTTTTTTGTGTGTTTCGAAATTGGACTATTATACTAAAAAAAGGTATAATACTAGGGATTAGGCACAGAAGGAAATTGTGATGTCTGAAAAAGTGTTGATGCTGGCTTCGACCGCATCTATGATACAACAATTTAATATGGACAATATTGAAATACTGCAGGAGCTTGGATATGAAGTAGAAGTGGCCTGCAATTTCTATGTTGGAAATACATGTACGCCGGAAAAGGTGGAGGAACTTAAGCGCGATTTGGATGATGCTGGGGTGGCTTATCACCAAGTTGATTTTGCGAGAAATCCTATTCATGTTGGGAGGCTGTTTCAAGCTTATTTACAGGTGAAGTGTTTGTGCCAAAGCCAGGGGTATGAATTTATTCACTGCCATACACCTATCGGAAGTGTGGTGTCACGTATGGCTGGACACAGCTGCCATATTCCTGTAATGTACACTGCTCATGGATTTCACTTCTACAAAGGAGCACCAATTCAAAATTGGTTACTTTATTATCCGGTGGAAAAGTTCTTTGCAAGATGGACAAAAACGCTGGTAACTATTACAGATGAAGATTATAAAAGAGCAAAAAAGAAACTACGTGCAAATGAAATAAAGCATATTCATGGAATTGGCGTGGATTTAGATTATTACAATGTGACAGATGAAAAGCGTGAGAAAATTCGTAAGTACTACCGGCGGCAGTTGAGAGTCAAAGATGACGAATATATGCTTTTTTCGGTTGGAGAATTAAATAACAATAAGAATCATGAAACGATCCTTGAGGTCCTTCATGAAATACATGATGAGAAGTTAAAATATTTTATTTGTGGAATTGGACCCAAAAAGGAATATTATGAAAGGATTGTATCCGATTTTGGGATGGCAGATCAAATTACTTTCTTGGGATTTCGTGATGATTTGAGAGAATTGTATATCACAGCAGATTTATTTGTTTTTCCTTCGAAGAGAGAGGGCCTTTCTGTGGCATTAATGGAAGCAGTTGCTTCTAAGACACCTACAATTGCTTCAAATATTCGTGGAAACAATGAACTAATAGTAGATAATAATTGTAGATTTGAAGCTACAGATAAAGAACAGATTAAAAAGATGATTTTGGATTGGAGAGCGGGAAAATTAATTCCAAACCCTAGCGAAAACTACCGAAATTTGAATCAATACAGTAAAAAGAATGTTCACGAAGAAATGAAGAGGATATACAGCAATGTTTAGTGTTGTGATTCCAATGTATCAAAGCGAAAAGACCATAGAGCGTGCAATACGTTCTGTGTGGAATCAATCAGTATATGATGAAGTGGAAGAAATAATAATCGTGGATGACGGTTCCACAGATGCTTCTTCAGAAATTGTAAAAAAACTTAAATTGGAATCGAATGCAAAGATTCGTCTGATACAAACAGATAATCAAGGGCCTTCGGCTGCAAGAAATACTGGATTAAAAGAATCAAAGTCGGAGTACGTAGCCTTCCTTGATTCTGACGATGTTTGGATGCCTAATAAACTAGAAGAGCAAAGAGAAGTTATTCTGAATGAAGATGTAGAACTTTTAAGTTCCGGCTTTGATGATAAACCACTGGATATTTTGTGTAAAAAATATCCGCGCCTTTGCAAAGTGACAATTCAGGATTATTGCATTAAGAGCTTTATTTTTACATCCACTGTAGTACTTAAACGAGATTGTATAAAAGAATATGGACTATTTGATGAAGACATGAAGTACTCGGAAGATATGAATTATTATCAAAAGTTCTTCCGGGGAGATAAGGTGTTTTATTTGGCCATAAAAGCTGCAGAGTATGCACCGGATAGAGAGTATTATGGAGCTTCTGGCTTGTCTTCACATTTAAAAGAGATGCATCTTGGGAGAAGAAAGAATTTTAAAGAACTATATGAAAATCACCAGATAGGTTTTGGATTCTATGTGGCGATGGTTTTGTTTGGCGAAATGAAATATGTTAGACGCCGTATTCTGACGAGTAAGAAAAAATGATTGGAATAGTAGTATTAAATTATCGAAGTTGGGATTTGAGCCTGCGATGTATCAAAAGTATTGCGAAATATCCACCGAAAGAAGAATATCAAATCTATTTAGTGGATAATGATTCGCCGAATTCACCTGAATACAATTTAGAGCAGGTTATTAAAGATTATTCTTTGAAGTATGTAAAAACGAAAAAGAATCTTGGTTATAACGGCGGCAACAATGTGGGAATCAAAGCAGCATTGGAAGATGGTTGCGATGCTATCCTATATACGAATAATGATATTGTATTTGAAAAAGACAGTATCCAATTTTTGAAAGACGAATTGGATGACCAAAAGAAGATAGGTATTACCTGTCCAAAGATTAAGGATGAACAAGGTGAGATTCAAAAGTGTCATATGATGCACGAACTTACCATGATTGATAAATATAGAATAACAACAAAATTGAATTTGATTTTTCGAAAAGCGTATAGAAATTATTATGGTTTGGATTTGTCTTATGAAGAGCCGTTCTATCCATATGCTGCCCAAGGAAGTTGTGTGATGATGTCACGACACTGTGCTTTGGAAGTGACTCCTTTTGATGAAGTGCCGTTTCTTTATGAGGAAGAATTGATGCTCGGACATCGGATGAAGGAAAAAGGCTATCGTGAATTGTATTGTCCAAAAGCAATCGTAAGGCATCTTCATGGTGGTAGTACAAAACATGTAAAAGCGTTTGCCTTTGCACATATGGTAAGAAGCGAAATCTATTACTGTAAAGAATATCTACATGCAAAGGATTGGATGATACGTCCTTTGGTTTGGTACAGAAGTTGTGTGTATTGGCTAAAGGGACTTAGGGATAAAGATTTTAGAGAGGGTAAATATAGAGCTATTATAAATAGTTGATGGATAGTTATATTTAGGGAAAGTAAACTATGGATTTAGTATCAATTTTAATTAGAACATGTCAAAGACCTAACGTTTTAAGGCGGGCATTAGAAAGTGTTCAAAACCAGACTTATAAAAATATTGAAGTTGTGGTTGTGGAAGATGGTATAGAGTCAGCTAGAACTTTAATAGAAACTGAATTCAAAGATCTTAATATTGTTTATTATCCAACTATAGAAAAAAAAGGACGAAGCTATGCAGGAAATAAAGCAATGGAAATTGCGCATGGAAAATATCTGAATTTTTTGGATGATGATGATATATTGTATCCTGAGCACGTAGAGTTATTAGTAAAAGTACTCGATGGATGTAAAAATAAAGCTGCTTATGCTATTGCAGAAGAGGCGATGGTGACAGCAAGCGGAATAATAAAGAAAGTTTTTGTTAGATATCAACAACCATATAACCGGATTCTGTTGACAACAATGAATTATTTCCCGATACAAACTGTGCTTTTTGAAAGAACCTTATTCGAGGAAAAAGGTGGCTTTGATGAGAAAATAGATATGATGGAAGACTGGGACTTGTGGTTAAGGTTTTCAACAGAAACAGATTTTAAGTATTTAGAAAAAATAACTTCAAGATATTATACACCAGCTGAAAAAAGAAAAAAGCAAAATCGCTCATCAGAACTAAGAGAAACTAGAGAGTATATTATAGGAAAAATGGAAAAGTATACATTCGAAAGTAATATTGCCAGTGTTAATAAAGAAGCGATGTATTTATTGAGAGAGTATAATCAGAACCCTATTGTGAAATACCTGAGAATATTAGCCCGCTTAATTATTTGGGGAGAAAAATAATGGGGAGTATATTTAAAGTTGAGAGAAAGGAATATCATGGAAAAGTTTGATTTAGTATTTGTTAGTTATAATTCAGAAAAATGGATTGATCAATGTTTTGGGGCTTTGCTGAAAACTAAATATAATCTAAAACTATTAAATGTTTATGTTGTTGATAACAATTCGACGGATAATACTATTGCCAAACTAAAACGGTTTAAAGAGCAAAAAGGAAATGAATTTGGCACATTTTCAATTGTAGAAGAAAAGTCAAATTGGGGATTTGGCATTGCAAACAACATTGGATTTTCCAAGGGAGATGCGGAGTATGTGTGCTTTTTAAATATTGATACTGAGGTGTTTGCTGATACGTTTTCTGAATTAGAAAAGGAAATTCGCGACTCAAATGATGATGTTGCATTGTGGGAATTTAGACAATTCCCATATGAACACCCAAAGATGTATGATCCGGTGACAAAAGAAACGGATTGGGCAAGTGGAGCAGCTTTTGCAGTACGAAGAAATGTTTATTTGGAAGTTGGAGGGTTTGATGAAGAAATCTTTATGTATGCAGAAGATGTTGATTTGAGTTGGAGAATTCGCTCCTTAGGTTATAAGATCCATTACACTCCACGTGTGAAAATCACACATTATTCTTATGAGTCAGCAGGAGAGATTAAGCCGAACCAACATGTATATGGTGTTATCAACAATCTGTTGCTTAGATATAGATATGTGGGAAAAATGGGTATATTGGAGGGGCATGCGCGCTTTTGGAGCTTAATGAGAAGGCCATCGGCATTTCCAAAATCAAAACGATTACTGTTTAAACAATACTTGAATCATTTTACAAAAATCATGCATTTTTATGCAAGTGGTAAGTATAAAAAAAATATTACTACAGTAGGAAGGTTCATAGGTTGGGAATACAATATTAATAGAGAAGGAGCATTTTATTATAATGAACTCCCTGAAACTAATCCATTAGTATCTGTTATTGTAAGAACATGTGGGAGACCTGATGTCTTGCGAGAGACATTAATATCTTTGAAGAATCAAACGTATGACAATATGGAAGTTGTTGTTGTTGAGGATGGACCGGAAGTTTCAAAAAATATGATTGACGATGAGTTTGGAGAAATGAATATTCGTTATCATGCTACTGGGACTTCGGTTGGGCGTTCGAAAGCTGGTAATATAGCGATGGGAATGGCCAAAGGAAAGTATTTGAATTTACTAGATGATGATGATTTATTTTACGCAGATCATATAGAGGTATTGGTGAAAAATATTGAAAAAACAGATAATATGGCGGTATACTCCTTGGCGTTTGAAACGCCTATTACTGTGTTTTCAAAGTCTCCGTATGAATATGAAGTAAAATACTTTAATTCTGTGCATAAACAAGAATTTGATAGGATGATGCTGTGTCATCATAATTATATCCCGATACAATGTATTATGTTTTCGAAAACGTTATTTGAGCAGTATGGCGGTTTCGATGAAACAGTTGATGCGCTAGAAGATTGGGATATGTGGGTTAGATATTCAACAAAAACAGATTTTGGATTTGTAAAGAAAACAACTTCTCTTTATAGAGTTCCTGCGAAACAAGAAATTAATGAACAAAGACAAAAAGCTTTAGATGATGCGTTGGTTGTAATGAGAAAAAAACATGCTTCGTACAATCAACAATTGAGTGTTAGCGATATTTGCAAGATATATGAACGATTGAATTAGAAAAAGACAAAGTCTGTTATACATTATGTAATATTGAAGGAGAGAGAATTATATGTTTTTTCGGAAAAGAAAATCATTAATACAAGCGTTTGCTTTTTATACATTAATTGTATTGCTTGCAAATTGGTCGATTATCATGGGAGAAAACTTAATGAAGTGGGATATTTGGGATGCTCATTATCCTTTTCAAATTATTGTCTCTGATGCAATCCATTCGAAATCTTTTCCTGTTTGGAATCCGTTATATAATTTTGGTACACCTTATTATGCCGTGATAGGGTCGCCGGTATTTTATCCTTTTACATTAATGTTTGATATTATAGGATATCATCCCAATTCACCAGCGTTGGAATATAGTTTGCATATGATAATTGCGGCAATGGGGATGTATTTACTTGCTAAGGGAGAGCTAAAAAGTGAGGATGATAAACGATTCTTTTCTTCAAATAATGTTGTTTGTCTTGTGGCAGGAATAGTCTATTCATTCTCTGGATTGTTTTTTTCGAATGCGGAACATATTATGATAATTATTTCGGCAGCGTGGATTCCGTATGTTTTGTATTTCGCAAGAGTATATGTGAAAGAAAGAGAAATCATATATGCTTGTTTGTCGGCAATATGTATTAGTATGATTGTTTTGGGTGGATATCCTGAAATGCTGTTTGACACAATTATAGTGTTGATATTGTGGATTATTATTAATAATGAGAGTACAAGCATATTTGTAATGAAAATATTTGATTCACTAAAGGTATATGTTATCATAGGCGTTTTGTCTGTCTTTGCTTCTGCGATTACTTTAATACCTTTTATCAACATTACCGATGACATTACACGTGGAGCAAATCAGGAATTTGTATCGCCTAGTTTTATTAGTTTGCTTACAATTATATTACCTAAAACAACGGAAGAACTTGTAGGGGGAGAGATATCATTACAAAGTTTTTTTGTGAGCACTTTCTGCTTGATAGGAGTAGCAAGTATGTTTACAAAAAAAAGCGGGTTTATTAGGGAAAAGTTTTTTTTACTATTATCTATATTATTTGCGTCATTGTGTTTTGGGAAATCTTCATTTGTTGAAATGATTTTGTACAGATTTTTGCCAATGTATTCAACGTTTAGATTCTCTTCGCTTTGGCGTCCGTTTTTTACTATATTTATAATCTTATCCTGTTTGAAAACTTGGGTTATGCTGTTAAAAGATGATGATTGTAAGCCTCTGAAAAGAATTATAAAGCGGGCTATAGGTATTACAGGAATACTGTGTCTAGTAACGTATTTAGCTTCAACACTGGTAGGAGAAAGTATAATCAGTATGGTACGTATGATAGGGGACTCATTGCTTGTTTTCACTATCATTTTATTTACTTATTACATTTTTTTAGGTTTTAATCAAAAAGATGATTATAAAAAAAATATACTTGTAGCATTAATAGTCTCTGCTGAATGTTTAACAATATCATATATGTATTTACCTTTTACTGTGGGTTTATTTCAGCCTACGTCATTTTATATAGATTCTGCTACAAGTGAAATGATTAATAACGAGTACGTGGAATGTGATACTAGAAATAAGAATTGCGATTTTGCAAATAATAATAGAAGTGATTCGGGACCAACAAGTGCTAAAAACATAGCGATGAATAAAAGTTTTGACTCATCAGGCTATATGTCGATAAAACTAAAATCGGTAGAAGAATACAAAAAAACATTTCATTATACACTTATAAAAGATAACCCAGAGGTCTATTTTACCAATTCGATATATAAAGTTACTAATAACAATCTCGTAGAATGGCTTAACAATCCGAATTTAAATGCATATGATGTTGCAGTTGCTAATATAAGTAAATCGCTCGAGCCTGGAAAGATAATAAATGAAAAAGTTGATGTTAGTCATTTTGGTTTTAATTCTTTAAGCTTTGAATATAATGCAAAAACAGAAGGAATAGTTACTGTGTTACAGGCAAATTATCCTGGATGGAAACTATATATAGATGGTGAAAAAGCGGATATTACAGAGGTGAATGGTTGCTTTATTGGTGTTTGGCTTGATAAAGGCAACCATAATGTTACTTTAAAATTTAGGCCGTTGGATTTTATGATAGGTATCTTAATGACCATATCTTTCTATATATACTTCTTTTGTGTTTATATAAGGAAGAACAAAAGACTTGTTTTGAACACAAAAAGCTGTTATATGGGAGACGAAGAATTATTGCAAAAGGTTTAATAATTGTATAATAAATTATAGTTGATTTTTTGCATAAAACTGATATAGAATAGGATAAAAATTAAGAAAGCAAGCAATACAGATTATAAAAAGTTGATTGTGAAAGTTGAAAAGGAAAAAGAGAAAAATTAATCTGAAACAGCAAATGGAAAAGAAATGGTTCTCATTCGTATGTGGAATAGTGATATCATTTTTTGCTTATTATATTTGACATAAGAAATATGTATTACGATTCTAGGGAATACGAGGTGATGGGAGAATATATTTATAAAAATGGATTATTTTATATGAATATCTCAAAAACTTCTACCGAATATCAGCTGTTTACGATGATCCTATGTCCATTTTATTGAATTAGGATTAGAAATATATAAAGTGGCTAATGAGAGATAAGGATTTGAATGGATAGTAAATACGTAAATAAGCGAAAGCGAGGAAAAATATGCATAATATGAATCAAGTTAAGATGTTGGAATTTCAGCAAATTGGAGATGAACGAGGACATTTGGTTGTTGTTGAAGGGGGAGATGACATACCGTTTGAAATTAAACGAATGTTTTATATTTATGGATCTGACCCGGATGTGATAAGGGGACAACATGCAAATCGTAATTCGGAATTTGTTCTTATAAATGTAGCTGGAACAAGTAAAGTTAAAATTAAAGATGGTGAAGGAAATGAAATGATTATCTGCTTAAACAGACCTCATACAGGAGTTTATTTGCCAACGATGGTTTGGAAAGATATGTACGATTTTAGTGAGGATTCCGTATTGCTTTGTCTGGCAAGTACACATTATGATGCAGAAGAATACATTCGGGATTATGATGAATTTGTAAGAATCATAAATGAAGAGTAATTAGAAAAGAGTAATTATATGAAAGTATCTATTGTAATACCGGTTTACTACAATGAGGATAATCTTATTCCGTTATATGAGGATTTAAAAGCAAAATTTATATCAAAGATTAATTATGATTATGAGATTGTGATGGTCAATGATGGCTCAAAGGATAAAAGCTATGAGGTCATGAAGACATTGGCAGAAAGAGATTCTAACGTGAAAATTATTAGTCTTTCACGTAACTTTGGCTCTCATGCGGCCTGCTTGTGTGGTTTGTCACATTCGTCTGGCGACTGTGCGATAATAAAAGCAGCCGATTTACAAGAGCCAACAGAGATTTTGTTAGAAATGGTAGAAAGTTGGAAAAACGGAAATAATGTTGTCCTTGCATGCCGTGAAGGTCGTGAAGAAAGCAGGGCGCAGACAGGATTTGCCAATTTATATTATTGGTTGGTGCGAAAGACATCTTTGCCCAATATGCCGGAACAGGGGTTTGATGTCTATCTTTTAGATAAAAAAGTAATTAATGTTTTAGATCAATTGGATGAAAAAAACAGTGCCATTACCGGTCAGATATTATGGAGTGGATTTAAAACCGGCACTGTATATTATACAAGGAAAGCTAGAGAAATTGGTACGAGCAAATGGACATTGAAAAAGAAAATTAGATTGGTCGCAGATACATTATTTAGCTTTTCTACTGTTCCAATTAGACTTTTGGAAATAGTTGGCTTTATATCCGTGTTAATAGGATTTGTTTGGGCAATAGTAGTAATCGTGTCAAAGTTAGCGGGTAATATTCCGGTTAGTGGATTTACTACGTTATTTTTGTTCAATATTATTAGTTTTGGCGTAGTTATGATGTCAATGGGAATTTTAGGTGAATATCTATGGAGAACCTTTGATGCATCTAGAAATCGTCCACCGTATATTATCGAGGATTCCAATGAAGGAAAGGACGAATTAAAATGATAAAATTGAGAAAACTACAAAAAAAAGATGCGCCACTTATGCTTGAGTGGATGCATGATGTGGATATTCAAAAGTGCTTTAAAAAAAATATGTTAAATATTTCATTATTCGAGGCACAGGATTTTTGTGAGAACTCAAATATTATACCTCCTCAAAAATCTGGTGAGAGTCTACACTTTGCAATAGTTAATGAAGAAGATGAGTATCTAGGTACTGTAAGTTTAAAAGATGTCGATTTGGAAAATCTTTCGGCAGAGTATGCTATTGCAACTCGAAAAATAGCTCATGGCAAAGGTGTTGGTAGTACAGCTACGGCATTAGTGCTTGAAAAAGCGTTTAATGATTTGGGATTACATAGAGTATACCTTAATGTTTTATCGAATAATATCCCTGCAATCAGACTATACGAAAAAAGCGGATTTAAGTTTGAAGGAGAGTTTAGAGAACATATCAGACAAGATGGAGAATACTTGAATTGGAAATGGTATGGAATTTTAGCAAATGAGTTTAATGATTTAAAAAAACAAAAGAATTATAAATAGTTATTAATAGAAGGGAAAATCATATGGAAAAAATAATGCCAAACCGCCTTGATAGAGGATTTTACATGTATCAAAAGGAGTTTGAGGACAAGGCGTTAGAGGTCCTTAGATCCGGATGGTACGTTCTTGGAAATGAGGTAAAATGTTTTGAAAATGAATTTGCAGAATATATTGGCGCAAAGCACTGCGTGGGACTGGCGAGCGGATTGGACGCATTGTGGATTGCTTTTCGAGTTCTTGGAATAGGTGCGGGTGATGAAGTTATTGTTCAGGGTAATACGTATATTGCAAGTGTTATGGGTATTACTATGAATGGAGCTACGCCGGTGTTCGTTGAACCTGATGAGTATTTTAATATTGATGCGTCAAAAATCGAAGAAAAGATTACTGATAAAACAAAAGCTGTGCTTGTAGTTCATCTTTATGGCCAGGCGTCAAATATGACTCCGATTGTTAAATTGTGCAAAAAGTATAATTTGAAGTTAGTTGAAGACTGTGCGCAGGCTCATGGAGCGAAGTTTGAAGAAAAACAAATTGGAACATTTGGCGATATAGGCTGTTTTTCATTTTATCCATCAAAGAATCTTGGCGCATTTGGTGACGCCGGTGCTATTACAACAAATGATGACAAAATAGCGGAAGATGTTCGTATTTTTAGAAATTATGGATCAGAGAAACGTTATTATAATAAGGTTGTCGGTGCAAATTCTAGATTAGATGAAATCCAAGCTGGATTTCTAAGAGTTCGTCTAAAGCATTTAGATGAGTTGGCTGAAGAAAAGAAAAAGATTTGTGAGCGTTATTTAAGTGAATTATATAATGATAAAATACAATTGCCGCAAATTAGAAAAGGCGCAACACATATTTGGCATCAGTTTGTAATTAAATCGGAATATCGAGATGAATTGATTAAGTATTTGGAAGAAAAAAATATTGGAACAATTATTCATTATCCTATTCCGCCACATTTATCTGAAGCGTATCAATACTTAGGATTGAAAGAGGGAGCATTACCAATAACTGAAGAGTATGCGAAGACGGTTTTATCAATACCACTTTACAATGGAATGACGGAAGAAGAACAAACGCGTGTTATAAAAGCACTTAATGACTTTTAATGGTTTGAAGAGGATGGATTGGTTGAACAATAATTACTTTAAGAAGATTGAATCTAATAATCGAGCGCATTGGGTGGATATGGCAAAATTGTTAGCGATAGTGGGAGTGATGATTGACCATACAAATGGAGTTTTGTATACAAATCAGAGCATTGCTTTTTCATCTTATTATTCAGTGAGTCTGTTTATTCTTGTAATGGGAGTGACGAATTATTGGTCATACAATAATTACTCTGGAAGCGTTATAACTAAGGTGTACAAAGGGTGTTGGAAAATTTTCAGACCATATATTTTAGCAACATTTATTTATTGTGTTGCCTTTGAACGAGAATTTGTTTTTTCGGTATTTCTTGATAAACTGATTCATTTTAATGCAAGTTTACCTTTTTATTATGTTTTATTGTATATACAATTATTAATAGTTTCTCCAATTCTTTATAAGTGGTTATGGATAATGGATTTAAAAGGTGGACGCGGCATCCTTGGAGAGATTTTAATAATAGTTCCATTGTTATTTATTTCTTATTTAACAACTAATTATACAAATATTTTAGATGTATATGGAGGCGGAGGTAAGTTACTAGGTGGAACGTATCTAATATTATTGTATATAGGTATGTTATTTGGAAAAATAACAAAAAAAGTAAACATTAAACGGGGAAAGTCGCAAATTCTTTGCTTAATTTTTACTATTGTAACCTTATTGTGGTGGAAATTTTTGACGGGGAATCAGTTATCAATAGACTCAGGTTTGCCATTCGGCTCAGGATATAATCCACCAAGCATAAGCTTTGGGGTATATGGTATTCTGATGATGGTATTAATATATTTACTAGAGCTATCAGTTAAAGGTAGCAGTATCATATCTCTATGTTATATTGTCGTATCAGTATTAGGAAGACATACGTTATATATTTTTTTATATCATAGATTATTTTTGGATGTTGTATTTCCGTATTTTTCAATCAAGGGTATTGTGGTAACGAATATAGAAATAAAAAGAATCTTGTATTTTGGAGTTATGATTATAGGGTCGATGATTATAGAGTATATACTTGGAAAAATAAATAAAAGTGTGGCGAAAAGTTATAATGTAGAATGATCATATGTTGTTAGGAAACTGATACAAGATATTACTTTTTATGCGTTCTTTACACTTGCGAGTCTGGATGGTTTCTGTGCTCGTAAAATCAAACTAACAGTGCTTTGTCGGATAAGAAATAATGCTTGGTTTATACATTGCATATTTCGTTTTAGGAGAAATAAAAATGAGAACTTATTTAGTAACAGGAGGAGCCGGATTCATTGGTTCCAATTACATTCATTACATGTTTAGAAAGTATGACAATGAAATCCGTATCATCAATGTAGACAAATTGACATACGCAGGAAACTTGGAAAACTTAAAGGATATTGAAAATCGCGATAACTACACATTTGTACGTGCAGACATCTGCGATAAGGAAGCAATCTCAAAGATTTTTGCAGAAAATGATATTGATCGTGTGGTACATTTTGCTGCAGAATCTCATGTAGACCGTTCCATCAAGAATCCTGAAGTATTTGTTCAGACCAATGTTTTGGGTACCGCAGTTATGTTGAACTGTGCAAAGGCAGCATGGGAACTTCCTGACGGAAGCTTCAAAGAAGGAAAGAAGTTTTTGCACGTATCCACAGATGAAGTTTATGGTTCTTTGGATGACGATCCCAATGCTTACTTCTATGAGACAACACCTTACGATCCTCATAGCCCTTATTCAGCATCAAAGGCTTCATCTGATTTCTTGGTAAAAGCTTATATTGATACTTATAAGTTCCCTGCCAACATTACAAACTGCTCCAATAACTACGGACCTTACCAGTTTCCTGAGAAGTTGATTCCTTTGATTATCAACAACGCACTTCAGGGAAAAGAACTTCCTGTATATGGAGATGGAAAGAATATTCGTGACTGGTTGTATGTAGATGATCATGCCAAGGGAATCGATATGGTTCAGGAAAACGGTCGCCTTGGTGAGACCTACAATATCGGTGGTCATAATGAACGCCAGAATATCCAGATTATTCACATCATTTTGGATACATTACTTGAGATGCTTCCGGAAGGAGATCCCAGACGTGCAAATGTGTCTGAGAAATTGATTACCTTTGTAACAGACAGAAAAGGACATGACAGACGTTATGCCATCGCTCCCGACAAGATTAAAAAAGAGATAGGCTGGGAGCCTGAAACCATGTTTGAAGAAGGAATCAAAAAAACAATTGCGTGGTTCTTTGAACACGAAGACTGGATGAAGAATGTTACTTCCGGTGATTACCAGAAGTACTATGAAGAAATGTATAAATAATGAAGAGTGTAGCTGTAATTGTAACCCATAATCGTATAGATCTATTAAAGGAATGTCTTGACTGTGTAAACAGTCAGGAGATTCCCTTTTCGCGTATTATAGTAGTTGACAATCATAGCACCGACGGCACGAAAGAATACTTGGACAAAATAGAGGATCCCAGATATATCGTGATTCATTCCGAAAAGAACTGTGGAGGAGCCGGTGGCTTTTCCATGGGCTTACAGGAAGCCCAAAAGGATGACTATGATTGGGTTTTGATTCTGGATGACGATGCTATGATTTCCCCGGATTACATGAAAATCCTTATTGAGGCAGGGGAAAAGCACAAGGATGTACCTGCTCTTTGCGGCAGTGTATATGCCCAGGATGAAATTGATTTGACTCACAGAAGAAGAGTGGGAAACAAATTGATTTTTTCAGAACATTCCGTAGATGCAAAAGAGTATCAAAAGGATGAGTTCTACTGTGATACGGTTACGTTTTGCGGATTGTTAATGAGGGGAAGTGCTTTTCGGAAATATGGCATCCCTATAAAGGATTATTTTATTTGGTGTGACGATACGGAGTATTGTCTTCGTATGTACAAAAACGGTGAGCGTATGTTGACGGTGCCCAAAGCAGTGTTAAACCATCGTACCACCCGTTCAGAGAATAAGGGAAGCATCCTTATGCGCATCGAGTGGAAAAGCTATTACGGATACAGAAACCGTTATGACGCAACAAAACGGCATATTGGAGGACTGACCCCAATTGTGATTCGCCTGGAATATAAAATCTTTTATTTGGCCAGTATAATCATGAGACTTTCTCCAAATGAAGAAAAAAGAAAACAGGGCGAGTTTAACTGTTCTCTTTTGAAAGATGTTTTGAAAGATACCAAAAGCGGTTATTTGGGAGTCAGGGAAAAATATTTATGGAAGTAACAGCAGTGGTTGTGACTTACAACCGATTGGAATTTCTAAAAGAATGCATCAGTTCCCTGCAACAGCAGGAAGCAGAGAATTTCAATATATTGGTAGTTGATAATAAAAGCACGGACGGAACGAGAGAGTATTTAAATACCCTTTCGGATACCGACGTGCAACTTCTGTTTTTAGAAGAAAATATGGGTGGCGCCGGTGGATTCTATTATGGTATACAAAAGGCTTTGGAAGACGGAACAGATGCCGTTTGGATTATGGACGACGACACCATTCCCCAAAAGGATGCATTAAAAAAACTGTTGGAGGCAGATCGCCTTTTACATCACGACTACGGATACCTGGCATCGGATGTACGTTGGGTTGACGGAAAAGCCTGTGAGATGAACCGGGTCCATGTGATAAAAAAGGACACTGCCACTTATGATAGAATTGATATTGCATCTTTTGTATCCTTGTTGATTCCCGCAGAGCGGATTCAACAGGTTGGACTTCCTATCAAGGAGTACTTTATTTGGGGAGACGATAAGGAGTATACCTTGCGTATCAGTGACCGTTGGCCATGCTATTTTGTTCCGCAATCCCGTGTGGTTCACAAAATGAAAACCAATGTTGGCAGTAATATTTGTACGGATGAAATAACCAGGGTACAACGGTATTTTTATGCGTATCGAAATGATTATGCCACTGCCAAAAAGAGAGGTATCAAAAGCCTGGCTTTGTATAATGCCGGTTTTTATTTAAATATGTTTCGAGTATTGTTCAAGGCGAAAGATCACAAGATAAAACGTCTTGATGTAATGATAAGGGGACGAAGAGAGGGAAAGAATTTTCTGAGAAAAGAGTAGGCTTATGAGAACAAAAAATTCTATTTTAAATTTCCTGGCAAATGAAGGAAGTCACTTTTGGAATATTCTTTTATCTTTTTTGTGTAGAACTGTTTTTATTTACACAATGTCCAAAGAATATCTGGGTATGACAGGTTTGTTTACCAATGTTTTGACTGTGCTTTCGCTAGCAGAACTTGGTATCGGAACAGCAATGATGTTCCACATGTACAAACCGGTAAATGAACACGACCATGTTTTGCTGAACCAGTTAATGAATCTCTATCGAAGATTCTATAATTTGGTAGCACTGTTTATTTTGGTAGTGGGATTTTCCTTGATGCCCACACTACAGTTTTTTATTAAAGATACGGTGGTGACAAATGAAATCCGTATCGTATATGGCTTGTATTTAATTAATACTGCCGCTTCTTATATCCTTGGATATCGATGCGCCATTATCAATGCTCATCAAAAAGGATATGTGGTTACGGCTTTAAATACCGTAGCAACCACGGTGCAGTTTTTAACACAGATGTTGGTGTTGTGGCTGACCCATAATTTTATTTTGTATCTTTCTATTCAGATTATCTGTAATATTGCCACCAATGCAGTGGTAGCGGTGAAAGCCGGAAAGATGTATCCCTATATTGATGAAGACAAAAAAACACTTCCCCCTGTGGAGGTGCGTCATCATATTTACAAAAATGTTGGAGCCACCTTTTTGCATAAGCTGGGGGACGTGGTCATCAACAATACCGATGATATTTTGATGTCCAAGTTTTTTGGATTGGTGACGGAAGGTATTTATTCCAACTATCAGCTGATTCAGTTCAGTATCAATACCGCTTTGAATGGATTGTTTGGCGCCTTTACCGCCGGAATCGGTGATTTGGGTGCGGAAAATGACAAGAAAAAAATCTATAGCATTTATAAAACCATGAACTTTATGGGATTTTGGATGTATAGCTTTAGTACCATTGCATTTTTGGTAATGTTTAATCCTTTTATTTCCGTGTGGGCCGGGGAGGATTTTATTTTCCCCATGTATATTGTAGTGGTCTATGAAATGGCCTTTTATGTTTCGGGAATGAGAAAGATTACCCTAACGTTTCGAGATGCCTTGGGGCTTTATTGGTATGACCGTTACAAACCTATTGCAGAAGTAATCGTGGATATTGCTGCATCTTTGATTTGTATTTGGAAGTTCGGTGTGGTAGGTGTCGTAATGGGACCTTTGATTAGTTCCGTGGGCATTTGCCTTTGGATTGAACCGCTGGTTACTTTTAAATACGGATTCGAGGTACCTTTACGGGAATACTTTAAAAAGTTTTTTGTTTATACCCTAACTACTGTGGTAGTGGGAGGCTTTACCTATTGGGTGACCTCTTTTGCCGATATGGGTGGTGTGCCGGAAATTGTGATTAAATTACTACTGGTGATTGTTATTTACAATGCCATTGTGTTTGTGTTGTATTGGCATACACCGGAGTGTCAGGATTTGTATAGAAGAGGGATGAATGTTCTTCGCATTATGAAGGAAAAGAAAGAAAATAAAGGAGCTTAGTTTTGATAGTACAAAATATTGTGTTCCCAAAGAAGGGAATTTGCAACGAATGGAAACTGTATTTTCGCGGAATGCGAGACCAACAGCAGGGCTGGAAGGTTGTAGGATCAAAAGGAGCTCTTTCCTATGAGGGACCTTTGTCTGTTTTGGTTCGAGATGATCAGACCTTGTCTTTGGAAACCTACTTTAATTCTTTTTCCATTGGAAAATGGAAAAAATATACGAAATTAAAGAACCTTCGATTGAATATTGTTTGTGAAGGCGAATTTGAAATTAAGGGCTATCAGTCCATTGGACAGCAGTATATTCGTGAAAACAAAGGGGATAATACAAAGGTGGAGTACCGCTTTAAGCATCCCATTCGAAATGAAATCCCCGTAACGGTGACAAAGGGCGAAGATAATCACATAATCGTGGAATTCCCGGATGATATAAATGAGGGAATCGTGTACATTACCTTAAAAGCAAAGGGAGACGTTGTATTTTATGGCGGAGCCTATGAAACCAATCTTTTGGAGGAGGAATTAAACCCCGTACATTTTGGTATCGGTATTTGTACCTTCAAACGAGAGCCTTTTGTAAAACACAACGTAAACGGAATTATCCGGGATTTAGCAGAAAATCCTGAATCGGAATTATACAATAAGGTGGAAGTATATGTTTCGGACAACGGACAGACACTTCCCGAAGATACCTTTAAAAGTGAAAAGGTGCATTTATTCACCAACAAGAATCTTGGAGGTGCCGGTGGATTTACCCGTGCCATGATTGAAGGGGTATTGAGAAATGAAAACTGTCCTTTTACCCATTTCATTTTAATGGATGACGATATTTGCATTAATACCAATGCCATTGAGCGAAACTATCGTCTCCTTCGACTTTTGAAGCCGGAGTATGCAGGAATGAATGTTGGTGGGGAGCTGTTTGATTTGGATTATCGTTATCGTCAGTTTGAAGCCGGTGCCTCTTTTGTGGGTACGGTAATTCAGTCCTATAATCAAGGTTGGGATATGAGAAGAAAGAGTGCGGTTTCTGCCAATGAAATCGAAAATCCCATGAACTTCAACGGTTGGTGGTATACCTGTATTCCCGTTAGCTTTATCCGAAAGGATAATTTGCCTTTGCCGGTATTTATTCACCGAGATGACGTGGAGTATGGAATGAGAAATACACAGGGAACCATTTTGATGAATGGAATCAATGTATGGCATCCTCAAGGCCCCAATAAGGCATCTACTGCAATGAATTATTATGACGTGCGAAATGATTTGATTTGTATGTCAGCCTTTGATACAAAGGCGACAGCAGGCGAGTTGACCAATATGTATTTCAGAGGCATGCTGGGAAATTTGTTGCGTTACAGATATCAGGTAGAGGACTGTGTGTTTGAAGGTGTGGAAGACTTCTTTAAGGGTCCGGACTACTTTATGAACTTGGATCCTGTGGCAAAACACAAGGAATTAGCAAGATACAATTATAAGTTTGAAACTCCGGATGAGAGCATTGACTTATCAAAGATAGAGAAGAAACGTGTGGATGAACTTCCCAAGGGAATCTTTTTAAAGGCTGCCCTTTGTTGGTTGCTTCCTTCCAAAAATGATACCAGAGTGTGCCATTTGGAGGATATTGGCGTAGCTTTTCGCTATCGAAGAGTTTATTTATACGACCGATTCCGCCAGCAGGGATTTTTGGCAGAAAAAAGCTATGGAAAAGCATTTACTGTAGTGTTCCACTACTTTAAAATCTATTGTTTGGTACATGCAAAATATAAAAAGACCATGAAAGAATGGGCAGAGCGAAAAGGGGAATATACCTCCCTTGAATTTTGGGAAAAGTATTTGGAGATTTAGTATATGAAGATCTCAATTGTGGTTCCTGTTTGGAATCTTGAACACTATCTGGAAGAGTTTTTGGAAAGTGTTTTGGCTTCTGAGGAAAGGGACTTTGAACTCTTGTTGGTGGACAATGGTTCCACCGATGGTACTGCAAACATAATAGAGTCCTACGTGGCAAAGGACGCAAGGGTTCAAAAACTCTTTTGTCTGAAAAAAGGAGCGGCTGCTGCAAGAAATGTGGGATTGGAACAGGCGAAGGGCCGTTATGTGGTTTTTTTGGATGGGGATGATACCATTGAAAAAAACTACCTCTCCCTTATGGTAAAAGCTATGGAAAAAGAGAATATTTCCATGGCGGATTGTGGATATATCACCCAGTATCAGGGAGAAGTTGTTGATAAAACCTCAGCAAAAACTGTGGAGACAGAAAAGGCCCGTTCTTTTTTGATTTCCATCTTTGCCGATGATGAACATGAATACGACGGATTCATTTGGAACAAAATATTTTTGAAAGATGTAATTGAAAAAAAGCATCTTCGTTTTCATGAGGAGTTTTCCTTTAACGAGGACCGTTTGTTTTTAACGGAGTATCTCATGGGACAAAAAGACGTGGCTATGATTTCCAATCATTTGTACCATTACAGAGTTCGTGATGACAGTGCCATGAGTGCGACTAGAGAATACTTTGCCAGTGAACAGGAAATGACGGAAATTCCTGCTTTTGATGAGATTCGAAAAGCCACTGAGGCAGATGAAGAGATTCACAAGACGGTTTGCCGAAATATGGCCTACGCGCAATTGAGACTTTTTAAGCGGATGGTGGATGACAAACAGTGGGCCAGATATCGAAAAAGTCTTTTGAGAAAATACGCAAGAAATTTTGGAAAACTAAACTACCAACCAAGAGATAAACAGGAAGCAAGGCTATGCCTTCGTTATGTTTTTTACGGATGGACAGGAATAAGCTATGGAAAAAGACCAGTTTAAAATATCAGTAATTCTTTTTGGAGAACAGAATAAGGATTTGGGAAAACAGACGCTTCAAGATTTTGAAATTCTTAAGGTGGATGTGGATGATATTCCTGGAAGAAACAAGGCCTTAAAAGATGCTCGAGGGGAGTTTGTGGTCTTTGTGTCACAAAAGGATTCCTTGGAGGAAAACTATTTGGAATATTTGCTGGAGGGAATCTCCAAAGCTCATATGTCTTTGTGTGGATATGGAATTATGGATGGCGGGGAAGAAGTGTATCGTACACCGGAGGGAACCAGCCGTCTGATGAGCGGAGAAGACATGCAGTGTCGATTGTTTTACCAGTATCATTATCAGGGATATTTACAAAATAAAATGTTCCGTCGCCAGGTAATCGCGTCAAAGCATCTTTGTTTTGCAGAGGATTTGGAGGAAAACGGAGATTTTTTGTTTTTGATGCAATATCTTCGTTATGCAAAACTGGTTCGCCTTTCCCCGGAGGTAACGTATTGGTTTCGACCTTATAAGGACTTAAAGGGAAAGAAAAAAAGCGAGGCAGAACAAAAGATTTCCGAGACTGACGGATATCTGCGTTGCTTAAAGGAAGTGCCGAAGCGAAGCGATGCAATGTGGCTGGGAGAACAGACTGCTGCGGGAAGTGCTCTTTTGGCATATGAGGCTATGATGTATGAGGCACAAAAACAAAATGATGAACTGCTTTTTGCAAAAAGTCCCATGCGTAAAATGGCGAAAAAATGTTTGAAATTGGATTATGACATCGAAGAGGAAGAGGAAGAAATGTTGTTTTTAGGTTTGTTGCACTATGCAAAAACCGGAAGGGTAACTGTGCTTGAACATGAATAAAGAGAACCTGAAAAAAATAGTAATGCCATTGCTTTGCATTCTCTTTGCTGCGCTTTGCTCCATGGGATTTTTGTTTGGCGTTGCAAAACTGGATGTAACCCAAGCTCTGGGAAAAATCGTAGTGGTGTATGTGGCCATTGCCGCATTCACCTTTGGGGTTTTGTGGATTGGATACAAGAAATATAAGCTGGAATTACATTTGTTGTATTTTATCGCGCTCTTGGGATTGGGAAGCATTTTAACTGTGGCGGAACCGGTGTTTTCTGCCCCGGATGAAATGGTGCATTTTTTCAGAGCCTATGATGTTTCCAATTTTCTTTTGGGAGAAACGTCGGATACAGTTGTTTCTACACACCGTATGTCGGAGTGGAATTTAACCTATTACGAAACGGAAATTTCCAAAGAAAACATTCAAAAATACGGGGATGCGTTTTCTCTAAAAGAAGACCATAGTTTGCTTACATGGATTGAAAGCCGAAAGACCACTTCCCCTCGAATTCTTTACGCCATAGGTGGAATTGGGATTACCTTTGGAAGACTGTTGCACTGGAATCTGGCTCCTATGGCAGCCTTTGGACAGTTGTTGAGTCTCATCTTTTTCGGAGCAGTTACCGCTTATGGGATTTATAAAATTCCCTTTGCAAAACGTACCGTAGCAGTAATCGGGCTTTTACCTATGGTGGTTCAGCAGGCGACTTCTTTTTCCTATGATATGGAAATTAATGGGGCAGCCTTTCTTTTGGTTTGTTTATCGCTTTCGTTTTTAGAGGAAAGGCCAAAGAAAAAGGATGTGGTTTTTTATGTTTTGGCGCTATGGATTTTGTATTGTGCCAAAGCACATATTTATGCCATCTTAGTTTTGGTAACAGTGGCTTTATTTGCCAAAAGATCCTGGCTGGAGAAATCCAAACGGAAGGTTTTGATTCCTATGGGAGGAATTTTGATTTTGGGAGGCGCTTATGCTTGCATGGAATTTGCAGACAACCTACAAACTGTACCCGTTATTGCCCGCCTTCAGGAGGAAGGGCATTCACCTTATTATTATTTGACCCATCTGGGATATACCATTCCTTTGTTTCTTCGGACACTGTTGCGCCGGGGAACCAATTATATCTTTCAAATGATGGGAGGTAGCTTTGGCTGGTTTCAGATTTATGTTTGGACACCCATTGTGGTATTGTTGTTTTTGTTGGTGTTGGTGTCTGCGATTCGAAGAGAAAAAGAACCTTGTTATACAGTGAAAAAAAGAATTCTCATTTTGATTCCTTGTGTGGCCATAGGAATGTTGATTTTTGCGGCCATGCTGTTTTATGAGACGGGACAAAATGCCTCCGTTATAGAGGGCGTGCAGGGAAGATACTTCTTGCCGGTGCTTTTGCCGGTACTTATTTCTTTGGGATTTTGGAAGAAACCAATTTTACCCAAAGAGGTAAAAGAAGAACATTTCTTGCTTGTAGCGGCAGGTTTGTTGTATATTACTATATTGGATTATTTATATTTAATACCATAAAGGAGGAAATATGAAATACGATTATTTAATAGTTGGTGCCGGACTGTTCGGTGCAGTATTTGCATATGAAGCAAAGAAAAAGGGGAAAAAAGTTCTTGTGATTGATAAGAGAAATCATATCGCAGGAAATGTTTATACAGAAAAAAGAAGTGACATCAACGTGCATGTATATGGTGCACATATTTTCCATACCAATGAAAAATCCACTTGGGAATATGTAAATCAGTTTGCGGAGTTTAATAATTACATTAACTCTCCCATTGCCCGTTATAAGGATGAACTTTATAACTTGCCCTTCAACATGAATACATTTTCAAAGATGTGGAATATTAAAACTCCTCAGGAAGCAAAGGATGTGATTGCATCTCAGATTGCTGAGTTAAATATTACCGAGCCGAAGAACTTGGAAGAGCAGGCCCTTTCATTGGCAGGCCGTGATGTATATGAAAAATTGGTAAAAGGCTATACAGAAAAACAGTGGGGAAGAAGCTGTACAGAACTTCCTGCCTTTATTATTAAGCGTTTACCTCTTCGCTTTACCTACGACAACAATTACTTTAATGCCCGCTATCAGGGTATCCCCATGGGCGGTTACACTCAGATTGTAGAAAAGATGTTAGACGGAGTTGATGTACGCACCGGTGAAGATTTCTTCGATTTGAAAAAGAGAAAAACATTATCTGACGGAACAGAAGTAGAATATGACAAGTTGTTGTTCACCGGTCAGATTGATGAATACTATGATTCTTGTTTCGGACCTTTGGAATATCGTTCCGTTCGTTTTGAGACAGAAGAATTACAGGAAGAAAACTATCAGGGAAATGCCGTTGTAAACTACACGGAAAGAGAAGTTCCTTATACCAGAATCATTGAGCATAAGCATTTTGAATTTGGAACTCAGCCTACAACCATTATTTCTAGAGAGTACTCTTCTGAATGGAAGCCTGGAGTAGAACCTTACTATCCGGTGAACAACGAAAAGAATAATGCTTTATATGAAAAGTATGCTGCTCTTGCTGCAAAAGAAGAAAATGTGATCTTTGGCGGTCGTTTGGGACAGTACAAGTACTACGACATGGACAAGGTAATTGAAGCGGCGTTGGAGTGCGTAAAAGAAAATTTATAATTTCTCGTCAGAGAATTATACACTAAAAGGAGCTTTTTATGGATGAGCTGGCAGTATTGATTCCCTGCTACAACGAAGAAAAAACCATTACAAAAGTAGTGACGGATTGGAAAAAATCCTTCCCGGAGGCTATAATATATGTTTATGATAACAATTCCACAGATGACACTGCCAAATTGGCAAAAGAGGCAGGGGCTGTGGTGCGACATGAATATATGCAGGGAAAAGGCAATGTGGTTCGAAGAATGTTTCGGGAAATCGATGCCAAGTGCTATGTTATGATTGACGGAGACGATACCTATCCTGCAGAAGAAGGAGATGCACTGGTAGATGCAGTGCTGAATCACAATGCAGATATGGTTGTGGGAGACCGATTGTCCTCCACCTATTTTACGGAGAACAAAAGAAAACTCCACAATTTTGGAAATACCATTGTCAGAAAAAGTATTAACCGATTATTTGGCGCTGACATTAAAGACGTTATGACAGGTTATCGCGCCTTCAGTTATCGATTTGTAAAAACCTTTCCTGTTTTATCCCAGGGGTTTGAAATCGAAACAGAAATGACAATTCATGCTTTGGATAAAAATATGCAGGTGGAAAATGTGGTGGTAACCTATCGTGACCGACCGGAGGGAAGTGTATCAAAGCTTAGTACCATATCCGATGGTTGCAAGGTAATTGGAACCATTGTTAGTTTACTACGGGATTATAAGCCTTTGTGTTTCTTTGGCTGGATTGCATTCTTGTTGTTTTTAGTATCTACCGTATTTTTGATCCCTGTTGTGACGGAATATTACCAAATTGGTTTGGTGCCGAGATTCCCCACACTGATTGCTTGCGGATTTGTATACTTGGTTTCGGTGTTGGCTTTGTTCTCGGGATTGATTTTACATAATATTCGAAAAAAAGAACTGCGGGAGTTCGAGTTTCGCCTGCAGTTGGCAGAAAAGTTTTTCAAAGAATCCAAATAAGTAGTTTCAGAGGAGGAAGGATTTATGAAAGGTATTATATTAGCAGGAGGAAGCGGAACCCGTTTATATCCTCTTACAAAAGCAATTTCAAAACAGATTATGCCGATTTATGATAAGCCAATGATTTACTATCCCTTATCAACTCTTATGTTGGCAGGAATTCGCGAGGTATTGATTATTTCTACCCCTAGAGATCTTCCTGTATTTGAAGAGTTATTGGGAGACGGAAGCCAGTTGGGAATGGACATTCAGTATGCTGTTCAGGAAGCTCCCAACGGTTTGGCAGAAGCATTTATTATCGGTGAGGAATTTATTGGTGATGATGCAGTTGCCTTGGTTTTGGGCGATAACATTTTCTATGGTCAAAGCTTTTCAAAGGTATTGCGTCAGACAGCAGAACGTACCGACAGTCAGCCGGGAGCAACCATCTTTGGATACTATGTACGTGATCCCAGAGAATATGGTGTTGTTGAATTTGATGAAAATGGTACAGCTATTTCCATTGAGGAAAAGCCTCAAAACCCCAAGTCAAATTACGCAGTGCCCGGTTTGTATTTCTATGACAATGATGTAGTTAAAATTGCAAAATCCATCAAGCCTTCAGCTAGAGGTGAGTTGGAAATTACTGCAGTTAACAACGCTTATTTGGAAAGAGGCGATTTGCATGTAGAGACCTTAGGTCGAGGATTTGCATGGTTGGATACCGGAAATCATGATATGCTCCTTGCTGCAGCAAATTTTGTTTCTACCTTCCAGAAGAGACAGGGTCTTTATATTTCCTGCATCGAGGAAATTGCCTTCAAGAGAGGGTTTATTGATAAAGAACAGTTGTTGAAACTTGCAGAGCCACTTATGAAAACAGATTACGGAAAGTACCTTGTGGAAGTAGCGGAAGGTTTATAAATGGAATTTGTAGATATTATAAAAGATATTTTCCAAAATAAGGCATTGGTCTTCAATCTGGCAAAAAATGATTTTAAACAAAAATTTGCCGGTTCTTATTTAGGCGTAATCTGGGCCTTTGTGCAGCCAATTGTAACGGTGTTTGTCTATTGGTTTGTATTTACAAAAGCCCTGCCTACGGGAGCAAGCTCCATGAGAAACGGAATCAATGTTCCTTATGTGGTTTGGCTTTTAGGAGGATTGGTTCCTTGGTTTTTCTTTTCCGAGGTGGTATCCTCCGGAACAAATGCCATGATTGACTACAATTATCTGGTAAAAAAAGTAGTGTTTAAGATTGATATTTTGCCGGTGGTAAAAGAATTTTCAAGTTCGTTTGTGCATTTGTTTTTCTTGGCATTTGCCATTATATTTGCGTCATTTTATCACTACTATCCGGGAATCTATACTTTGCAGTTGGTGTACTATTTCTTCTGCATGGTAATGTTTTCTTTGGGATTGATTTATGCTACCAGTGCCGTAGTGGTATTTTTCAGGGATTTGTCCCAGGTGATTAATATTTTGTTGCAGGTATTGGTTTGGATGACTCCCATCATGTGGAATGTGGACAACCTTACCAAGGTAAGTCCTGCCATAATTTTTATTTTAAAACTCAATCCCATGTATTACATCGTACAGGGATATCGTGACAGCTTACTCTATCGGGTTTGGTTTTTTGAGTATCCTTCCTTAACCATTTATTTTTGGGTAGTGACAGTGTTACTGTTTGTACTGGGAACCCGAATCTTTAAAAAATTACAGGTCCATTTCGCGGACATTTTATAAGAGAGAATAAAAGATGAGTGATTATGCCATTGAAGTGAAGGACGTTAGCAAGATGTACAAGCTCTTTGACAGCAATTTGGATCGTGTCAAAGACAGCTTGAATCTTGGCAGGAAAAAAGTCTACCAGGAACATTTTGCCCTTCATCATTTGAATTTACAAATTAATAAAGGTGAGACCGTGGGCATTATCGGAACCAATGGCGCGGGAAAATCTACCTTGTTAAAAATCATTACCGGAGTGGTGAATCCCACAGAAGGAGAGATTTTAATTGATGGTAGAATTTCAGCCTTGTTGGAACTGGGAGCCGGCTTCAACATGGAATATACCGGAATCGAAAACATCTATCTCAACGGTACCATGATGGGATTTACAAAAGAGGAAATCGATGCCCGTCTGCCGGAAATTTTGGAATTTGCGGATATCGGTGATTTCGTATATCAGCCGGTTAAGATGTATTCCAGCGGTATGTTTGTTCGTCTGGCTTTTGCGGTTGCTATTAATATCGACCCTGAAATTTTGATTGTAGATGAGGCTTTGTCTGTGGGAGACGTATTTTTCCAGTCAAAGTGTTACAAAAAATTTGAAGACTTCAAAAAGATGGGGAAGACAATTTTATTTGTTAGTCATGATTTGGGAAGTATTTCCAGATATTGCGACCGGGTTATTTTGTTGGATAAAGGTCATAAGCTTGCGGAAGGTATTCCAAGAGATATGATTGACCTTTATAAAAAGGTTTTGGTACATCAGGTGGATGTGGATGCCATTATCAAGGGTCAGGAAGAAGAAAACTTTATTAATTCTTCTCAACAGGATCAGGACGAAAAGGTTGCTGATGTGATTCGAAACGCTACCCAAAGCGTTGGGGGAACGGCGTTGGAACACAACAGAGAAGACAAAAGTTGGCAAAGCTATTTTAAGATTAACCCCAACTTAAACGAGTATGGAAATGGTGTGGCAAATATCATAGACTTTAAGGTGGAAGATGAAAAAGGAAATCTAACTTCTGCCATTGAAAAGGGAACGGAATTTACCATCACTTCAAAAGTGAAGTTCCATTCAGATGTGGAAAATCCTATTTTCACCTATACGTTTCGAAATGTTCAGGGAACTGCCATTACCGGTACCAATACCATGTATGAGCAGGCTGAGGTGAAACCGGCCAAATCCGGGGACTGTTATATTGCTTCTTTTAGGCAGCGTATGAATTTACAGGGAGGGGAATATCTTCTTTCCATTAGTTGTACCGGATATGAAAACGGAGACTTTGTGGTATATCACCGTTTGTATGATTTATTGAATATATCCGTAATCTCACATAAAGATACGGTTGGATTTTATGATATGGATTCGGAAGTATCCGTTTCCAAAATTTCAGAATAAGAAAGAACATGTCGTTTTTGATATGGATAGAAAGGAAGAAATATGGGTAAGATCAAAGTAACAAATGATTGTAACGGAATTGAAGGATTAAAGGTAGTAGAGCCTACCGTATTCGGAGATAATCGCGGATACTTTATGGAGACCTATAACTATAATGATTTCAAAGAAGCAGGTATTGATGTGGAATTTGTTCAGGACAATCAGTCTGCATCAAAAAAAGGTGTGCTTCGCGGACTTCATTTCCAGATTAACTATCCTCAGGATAAATTGGTTCGTGTAATCAAGGGACGTGTATTTGATGTTGCCGTTGATTTAAGAGAAGGATCAAAGACCTACGGTAAATGGTATGGTGTAGAACTTACAGAAGAAAACAAAAAGCAGTTTTTCATTCCCAAAAATTTTGCGCATGGATTTTTGGTACTTTCCGATTATGCTGAGTTCTGCTATAAGGTAACGGATTTCTATCATCCCAATGATGAAGGTGGTTTGATGTGGAACGATCCTGACATTGCTGTAGAATGGCCTATGCCCGAAGGAATGGGACCTGAAGATTTAATCTTGTCTGACAAGGATAAGGTAAACTGGAGCTATAAGGAATTCTTGGAGAAGAAGAATCAATAAAATGATGGGAAAAATTTTACTTGCCTGTATTGGAGTTTTGTTCTTTTCGTTTTCGATTGGATTAAACTTCCAAAAAGATAAAATAAATATGGTGGAAACAATGCTCTTTGGCTTCCTGACAATTCTTGGTGTCACGGAAGTCGTGGCATTGCCATGTACGTATTTAAAGGTTTCTTTTGCCGGCTTTTCCGGAATTTGCGCAGCCGTTTATTTGGCGTGTGCGCTTTTGGGATGGCTTCGAAAAAGAAACCTTCTTTTTGTGTTTGTAAAGGATGGGAAGTATTTCCCGAAAAACATTTATTTTGTTTTGGCACTGATTTGCATATTGGGCCAGATGGCGGTGATTCAGGTGGGATATCACACGGATGAGGATGATGCTTTTTATGTGGCAACAGCAACCACCACTTTGGATACCAATACCTTATTTGTCTATGACGCATATACCGGCGAGGCTTATTCACAATTGCCGGCGAGATATGTGCTGTCGCCTTTTTCCTTTTTTACAGCCTTTGTAGGAAAAGTGTTTGGATTGCGTCCAGTGGTAGTGGCGCATACTCTTTTTGCTGCTCTTACGGTGATGATGGCCTATGGAGCACTTTGGTTGATTTTGGAAGTGTTTATAAAAGAAGAGGAAAAAAGAAGTATGGCTTTTGCCTTTGCATCGGTTCTTACGATTTTTTCCTATTATTCCACAAGGATAACGACCGCCCGTTTGCTGTTGCGTCCTTGGCAGGGAAAGACAGTTTTGGCCTCAGTGGTACTCCCTATGATTTTTTATTTTGGAATGCGTTATATCCAAAAAGAAAAACTGACTCTAAGTCAGTGGGGGATGTTGATGCTCACCATGTTGGCGGCCTGTTTGACTTCCTCTATGGGGATGGCACTTTCTGTTGTTATGTTGGGATGTTTGCTTCTTGTAAAATTTTTTGTACATAAGAATATTTTGGCATTTCTTCAGGGGGCTGTTTGTTGTATCCCTGCAGCAGTGTTGTCACTAATCTATATTATGATTCGTTAGGAATGTAAGATGAAAGATATTTTCGTTTCGGTAATGGAAAACTTAATGGGAAATTTTAATGGCAACTATACCTTGATAGTGTTGTATGTCCTTTCCCTATGCGTTTTGTTTTTTGTGGTGAAGAAAAAACTGTCTACCACCGTTTTGTGGTACAGTCTTTTGCTCACTGTAATTATACTGTGTCCAATTACGGCAAAGATTTTGATTTACGGTTTGGGAAACAGTGTGTATTGGAGAATGCTTTGGCTATATCCTGTTGTACCTGTGGCTTCCGCGGCACTGGCTTTGCTCATTGGAAAGTGTAAAAAATCCATGGTGAGGTTTTTACTGTTTGTTCTTTGCTGTGGCGCGTTGGCGTTTTGTGGAACCAGTGTAATCAATCGGGAAAACTTTGATAAAACCTCAAACTATGAAAAATTACCCCAATATGTCATCGGCGTATGCGATTTAATCAATGCCGATGCCGAAGAACATAATATTACCGTTAAAAAGCTGGCTACCAATCCGATTTTTCTTGTGTATGTCAGAGAGTATGATTCCACCCTTCTCATGGAAAACAGCAGACAAAACATGCGTGGTTGGGACAAAAGAGAAAAGGCGCAAAAGATTTATGAATATATGTGCGGTACTGCTTTTGACGATTACAGTGAATTTGCAGAATTGCTTCGAGAGGAATCCTGTAATTACGTGGTCTTCGACATGGGAACACAACCTCAGATGGCAGAAGGCTTAGCGGAGTACGGCTTTGTTCTTGTGGGAAATTATGAACAGTTTGCCGTGTATCGGGATGAAGTAGATAATGTAGGAAATACCATTGAACAAAAAGAAGTGGTGGCTGAATACAAGAAAAATGATGATGGTTGGTTAATCGGGCAATATGCTTCGGTTACCGGACAACAAAGCAGTTTTTATACCATATCGGATCATGAAGGTCATTTGATTGTAATTGACGGTGGTTGGGAAGAAGATGCCACTTACGTAAAACAGGTGATTGATTATTTTGGTGGAAAGGTGGATGCATGGATTATTACCCATCCCCACTTTGATCATGTCAGGGCGTTTAACAGTCTTATGGATTCTGAGGATTGCCCCACAATCGGCGAAATCTATGTTTCAGAATTTGATTACGAACAGTACAAGGAGGAAGCAAAAGAGTGGGATCAGTTTGGTGATTACGAGACTTTTTTGGAAGTGACAAAGGATGCTTCAAACCTTACCTACTTACACGCTGATGACAGTTTCGAATTGTTGGGCTTACAGGTGGATGTCTATCATGACTATACCACCAAGGTGGATGGCGATGCTTGCAACGACGGTTCTTTGGTATTTGAAATAACCGGAGAAAAGGAGAGTATGCTCTTTTGCGGAGATACGGGAAAAAGTCAGGCGGAGTCCATTATAGCTGCTTACGGAGATCATCTGAAAGCGGATTATTTGCAAATGGGACATCATGGCAATGGTGGTTTGACAGAGGAGTTTTATAAACTAGTAGACCCGAAAGGGGCATTTTTTGATGCACCGGAATGGTTGATGAATCCCGGTGAAGATACCAAATATACAACACCGGAAAACAAAGAACTCATGGAGTCTATGGGAGCGGAGATTTTTGATTTTTCCACAGCACCTAATTACATCGTTCTTTATTGAGAATTTGTTTTAAGAAAAACAAATAAAGGTATCTATTATCAGATAAAAGTAATATAATATACAAGTGTGGGCTTTGATGATTTTGTGTATCATAGCCCTATTTTGTTTTTTTGTGATAAACGAAGTGCTAATCGTTGTGGATTTTAGCGAAAAGATAGTTGCGTGGAGGAACATAGGATGAAAAAATTTTTCAGCAAGAAGAGAAATATAGTAATCGTTATTGTCTTAGTGATTGCTTTGGCTGCTGGAGGCGTCGGCGGGTATTTTTACTATACCGGCGGAAGCTCAGGAGATGATGTGGTTTATGTCAGCAGTGTGGCAACCATAACGGGACAAACCGCAAACGGATTAAATAATCGATATGCAGGAGTGGTAGAAGCGGAAGAAACCTGGAGCGCCACTTTGGACAGTGCATTAACTGTAAATGAGACCTTTGTGGAAGTCGGTCAGGAAGTAGAAGCGGGAACTCCATTGTTTTCCTATGATATGACGGAAACAGAAGCCAACTTAAAAAAAGCACAGTTGGATTTGGAACGAGCAAACAACGAACTTGCAACAATGCAAAATGATATTAATGAATTGGTGGCTGCCAGAGATGCTACCGGTGATGAAAGTGCAAAGGCAGAATACACCGTGGAGATTCAGCAGGCTCAGTTGGATTTGACATCAAAACAATATGATATTACTTCTCAAAAAGAGGAAATTTCCAAACTTCAGGAGACCATATCCAAGGGTACGGTAAACAGCAAGATTGCCGGTGTGGTAAAGTCCATTGCAAATTCCAATGATATGTTTTCTTCTGATTCTTCTGCTTACATTACCCTTGTAAACATGAATAAGTTTCAGATTAAGGGAAGTGTAAACGAACAAAACCTTTCTTCTTTATCAGCGGATTTGCCGGTAATTGTATATTCCCGTGCAGACAAGGACACCTATTGGAAGGGCATTATTACCAAAGTAGATTCTAATAATGCTACCAGCAATGCATCAGAAGACAGTGGAGATTCTATGACATCTTCCAGCAATTATCCTTTCTATGTGTCTGTGGAAGATGCTACAGGATTAAACATGGGCCAGCATGTATATATCGAATTGGACCAGGGACAGTTGGATGAAGATGCAAAGGGAATCATGTTGGAAGAATACTACATTGATTTAACCGATGAAGAACATCCTTTTGTATGGGTGGATGATAACGGACACTTGGCAAAACGTGACGTAACATTGGGCTCTTATGATGAAGAGACTATGAAATATGAAATCAAAAAGGGATTGGAACTTACCGATTTGATCGCCATGCCTTATGATGGATTAAAAGAAGGCATGAAGACCGAAAACATGGATGATGTTGCTTCGGATGAAGAGATGGATTCTGAGGAGTTAGAAGACAGCGAAGATGAAATGTCAGAAGATGTGACGGAAGGCGATGTCTCAGAAGAATCTGGAGATATAGAAGAATCTGGAGATATAGAAGAATCCCAAGGCGAAGAAGTACAGGGGTTTGAAAGTATAGAAGAATAGTTCGGAGGGAAAAACAGTGATTCTGGAAATGAAGAACGTTTATAAAGATTTCCCTCAGGGAGATTTTACGGTAAACGTATTAAAACATATAAATATTCAAATCCAAGAAGGGGATTATGTGGCAATTACAGGACCTTCCGGTTCCGGAAAAACCACAATGATGAACTTAATCGGTTGTTTGGATTCGGTAACAAAGGGACAGATGATATTGGACGGGGAGGACGTTAGTTCTTATACCGACAATCAGCTTTCCGATTTACGACTCCACAAGATTGGATTTGTTTTCCAAAATTTTGAATTGTTGGGCCAAAAGTCAGCCCTGAAAAATGTTTGCGTACCCCTTGCTTTTGCGGGAGTGCCAAAGAAAGAACAATATGAAAGAGCGAAGGAAGCTTTGGAAAGAGTGGGATTGGGAGAACGCTTGGACTTTCGCCCCAACCAGCTTTCCGGTGGACAAAAACAGCGTGTAGCCATTGCCCGTGCCATGATTAACCGTCCGCGAATCCTTTTGGCAGATGAGCCTACGGGTGCCTTGGACTCCGCTTCCGGAAAAGCAGTTATGGAGTTGTTCCAACAGTTAAATGATGAAGGAACTACCATTATTATGATTACCCATGATGCGGATGTGGCGGCAAAAGCAAAACGTCGTGCCGTTATGCGAGACGGAGTGTTGACCTCCGACGATCCAACCTTGGTACCGCCTTATGAAGGAGAGGAGGTGCCGGAAGATGACAAATAAAGAATGGAGCCTAAAGAAAAAAATCCTTGTAGGTGTTCTTGTGGCAGTTGTTATTTTTGCATTGGTCATCGGTGTGGTTTATATTGCCGTGTATTCCAATATGGGAAAGGCTACCGTAGTTCCGGTATCTGATATTACCTATATGGATTACGATTCCGATGATTTCAGCTTGCAGGGAACCATCAGTACAGGTATTACCCAGGATGTAACTAGCGAGCAGGGAAAGGTTTCTCAAATCTTAGTAAAAGAAGGGGATTATGTACAAAAGGGAACTGCTTTGGTTCGCTTTGATGCCACTTCCGCTCAGTTGGAATTGGAACAGGCAAAGGTGGATTTACAATCCAAACAGGTGGACTTAAATAATGCCAAAGCGAAGCTTGAAATGTTAAACGGGGCACAAAGCTATGTGGAAACCATTAAGGTTCCTGTGAACAACAAGGATGACAGTGATGAAGATTCCGATTCAGACAGCGATGACAAATCTTCTGATGACAGTGACAGTTCCTCAGATAGCGACAGTTCCTCAGACAGCGACAGTTCTTCAGACAGCGATAGTTCTTCAGACAGTAGCAGCTCTTCTGACAGTAGTAGTTCTTCGGACAGTAAGAGTTCCTCTGATAGTAGCTCTTCCGACAGTAGTAGTTCTTCAGACAGTAAGAGCTCCTCTGACAGTGACAAAAGTGATGCTTCCGATGACAGTAAGGATGTGGAGTATCAGGAAGTAGTTGTGGAGTCGGATGAACCTCAGTTCCAGACTTCAGACGGAACGGTTTATACGGAAACAGAACTCCGGAAAGAAAAGAGTGCAACAAATGCAGAAATCGTAAGTCTGCAAACAGATATCAAAGAGGCGGGCGCTACCATTGAAACCGCACAAAAGACTGTGGAAGACTGCACCGTAAAAGCAACCTTGGATGGGTATGTTACAAAGGTTTCCCAGGCTGCTTTACAGCAAGATGAAGAAAGTGATACAGATCTATCCGAGGACATGGAAGAGGACGAGGAAGACAGTGAAGAAGATTCCGCTGTAGTACAGCAGGATGCCTCCGTGGAAGATGACGGAATTGTGGTTCAGGTAAGTTCCATGGACGGTTTGTATGTAAACTCCGCCATGAATGAATGGAGAATGGAAAAGTACAACGTAGGGGATGTGGTATATGTGATGGATTGGGAAAGTGGAAGTTCCTATGAAGCGACCATTACCACTATTTCACCTTATGCATCGGATGAATACGCTGAGATGTACCAGTATATGGGTGGAAGTACGGAAAGCTATTATCCCTTTACGGCACAGATTACCCAGGACGGTACCGGTCTTTTCAGTGGTGATTATGTAGATGTAAGCTTTTCAAAGCCAACGGAATCCATGGATGATGAAATGACAGAGTCCGGAACCCTTAGTGTAATGAAAGCTTTTGTTCGTACGGAAAACGGCAAAAAATACGTTTACATAAGAGACGAAAACGACAAATTGAAAAAACAGGAAGTAAAGGTTTCCAGCCAGAGTCAGGAAACTTATACCATTGAATCCGGATTAACAATTGACGATTATGTTGCCTTCCCCTATGGGAAAAATATTCGCGAGGGCGTGGATACCACCGAAGGCAGTATAGAAGATTTGTATGAATAAAGGATGAGACTATTATGAGAGATAATTTGATAGAAGCACTACAGGAAATATGGTCTCACAAAATGAGATCCTTTTTGACCATGTTGGGTGTAATTATCGGTATTGCTTCCATTATTGCCATAGTTTCCACAATCAAAGGAACCAATGATCAGATTATGAAAGATTTGGTGGGAAAAGGAAATAACAATGTTTCCATTTCTTTGTACCAGGGAGACTACGAGTATTATTTTGACGAGGAACAAGTTTCCGGTATTACACAAACCACAGAAGAACAGCAGGAAGAAATCCGCTCCCTTGATCATGTGGAAGACGCGACTTTTTATAATTTCAGAAGTTATGTGGATTCCCTTTCCGCTGGTTCCCAAAATCTATCCGGAGGAAAAATTTACGGAATAGACGAACATTTCTTAAATACCTGTGGATATGTGGTTTACAAGGGCAGAGCCTTTGTGGAACAGGATTACAACAATAACAACAAGGTGGCACTTTTGGATTCAACGGCAGCAGATATTTTGTTTTCCGGAGAAAATCCCATTGGAGAAACCATAGAGATTTCCGGAGAACCCTTTATCATTGTTGGTTTGTATCAGCAAAAGACCGCTTTCGAACCGGACATTCAAAGTCTGTCGGATTATGAAACTTACTACACAGATTCCTATGGTACGGTTTTGATTCCCAATGTGGATTGGGCAATCTGCTTCCGTTTTGACGAACCTCAAAATGCATACGTACGTGCAGATGAGACTGAGAATATGTCAGACGTAGGTAAGGCTGCACAAAAAGTGATGCAGCAGTGCATTACAGCTACCGACACAGAATTAAAATATACCGCCGAAGATTTGACGGAAGAGGCAAAACAACAGCAACAGCTTTCCAACAGTACCAACAACCTTTTGATTTGGGTGGCAAGTATTGCCCTTTTGGTTGGTGGTATCGGCGTAATGAATATTATGCTGGTGTCCGTAACGGAGCGAACCAGAGAAATCGGTTTGAAACGTTCCTTAGGAGCCAGACGAAGAAGAATTTTAATGCAGTTTTTAACAGAGTCTGCAGTGTTAACCAGTTTGGGTGGTGCATTGGGGGTTGTCATTGGAATTGTTATGGCAAAGATTATTTCGCAAATTTCCGGAACTCCAGTGGGAATTTCCGTGCCGGCAATCCTTGTCAGTGTAGGATTTTCCATGATTATCGGAATTGTGTTTGGATTGCTTCCCTCTGTTAAGGCAGCAAACTTAAATCCAATTGATGCACTTCGAAGAGAGTAGAACAGTAGCATTATTTTTGTATTTTTGATACAATCCCTATTAAGTGATTTACGGAAATAATCATTATGAAGGAAAGGAAATTATGTTGACAAAAGAAGAAGCGCTTTTGCTTTTGCAGAAGCATGACCAGACACATGTACTTAAGTATTACGATGAATTATCTGAGGAGGAGCAGAAAAAACTTCTTGCTCAGGTAGCGGATTTGGATTGGGATTTGTTATCCGCCATTGAGAAAACAAATGAGGAAGAAAAGGGAGAAATCACTCCCCTTGGCGCAGTAGAAATCACAGAAATTGAGGAACGCAAAGAGGAATTTGTGGAAGAAGGCCTAAAAGCAATCCGTGACGGAAAAGTAGGATGCATTTTATTGGCCGGAGGAATGGGAACCCGTTTGGGCTTTGATCGTCCCAAGGGAACATATCCCATTGGTGTAAACAGAGATTTATCCATCTTTGAATGTCTCATGAACAATCTAATGGAAGTTACTGACGTAGCAGGTTGCAGTGTACCTCTTTACATTATGACCAGTGAAAAGAACCACGTTGATACTGTGGATTTCTTCGAAGAAAACAATTACTTCGGATATCCGGAGGGAGATGTTCATTTCTTCGTTCAGGATATGGCTCCTGCAGTGGACTACAATGGAAAACTTTTACTAGAAGAAAAGGGAAGACTTGCTACTTCTCCTAACGGAAACGGAGGATGGTTTACTTCTCTTCACAAGTCCGGTTTGTTGGATGATGTCCACGCCAGAGGAGTGGAGTGGTTAAATATTTTTGCAGTGGATAACGTGTTGCAAAGAATTGCTGATCCTGCTTTTATCGGTGCTACGATTTTAAGTGGCAAGGAAAGCGGAAGTAAGGTGGTTCGCAAAGCTGCTCCGGAAGAAAGAGTCGGTGTTTTGTGTGCCGAAGACGGAAAGCCTTCCATCATCGAATATTATGAAATGACAGAAGAGATGTCCAACCTTCGAGATGAACAAGGTGAATTGACCTATCGTTTCGGTGTAATTTTAAACTATTTGTTCCGTGTGGATCGATTAGAAGATATTATGGCAAATCACATGCACGTTCATGTGGTTGAAAAGAAGATTCCTTTTATTGATGAAAAAGGTGAATTACAAAAACCCGAAGAACCAAACGGATACAAGTTTGAAACTTTAATTTTGGATATGATTCATATGATGGATTCCAACCTACCCTATGAGGTGGTTCGAGAAAAGGAATTTGCTCCAGTGAAGAATTTACATGGAGTGGATTCTGTGGATACAGCAAGAGAATTGTTGAAAGCAAATGGAGTTGAACTTTAATGTATAGTGAAGGGAAACGCAGTTGGGTCAAGCACTTGGATTTTACAGTTTTTGATCTTTTGTGCTTGGAACTGTCATTAATTGCAGCATATGCTTGGAGGTTTAACGGCAGATGGTTGTTTGATGAAGATATTTATCAGAGACTGGCTGTTGTGGTTTTACTGATTCACTTTGTGGTTGTGTTTTTTGTAGAACCTTACAAAGGCATTTTGCGACGGAACAAGTATCAGGAATTTCGTGCAACCCTAACCTCCGCAGTTGTAAACTTTGGTGGTGTATTGGTTTACATGTACGCCATCAAACAGTCGGTATTGTATTCCCGAAAAATGCTCTTTGTGTTTTTTGGATTTGCCGTAATTACAATCTACGGGGAACGTGTGATTTGGAAGCGGATTATTCGGGCAAGAAAGCTGCAGGATAAGAACAAAGCTTTAATGACAGTGGTAGCGGAAAGCACCAATGTGGAACGCTGCTTAAATGAAATTGCAAAGAACAAGTATACAAATTACAAAGTAACCGGTGTGGTTGTGGTGGATCAGCCTATGGAAGGTCAGACCATTATGGGCGTTCCGGTAATTGCCAATGCGGATAATTTTTTGGATTATGTCCGTACCAATGTGGTGGATGAGGTGTTTATTGATGGAAATACCAGAGAAAGCTCAGAAGCTTTGGCCGCTGCTTTGGTAGAATTGGGCACCACGGTACATATGAGTTTGGTACACTCCAATATTTTGGTACCAAACCGTCAGTTAGACAACTACGGAAACTATGTGGTACTAACCAGTAGTATGCGCATCGCCACCAACCGCCAGCTGTTTATCAAGCGAACCATGGATATTGTGGGAAGTCTTGTGGGCTTGCTTTTGGTTGCTATTGCTTATATTGTGTTTGCACCTATTATAAAGATTCAGTCACCGGGACCGGTATTCTACAAACAGGTTCGTATCGGAAAAAACGGAAGACGATTTAATTTTTATAAGTTCCGTTCCATGTATGTGGGCGCTGATGAAATGCTGGATAAGTTGAAAGAAGAAAATGAAATGCAGGGAAATATGTTCAAGATGGAAAACGATCCCCGAATCATTCCCATCGGCCATTTCATGCGAAAGTATTCCATTGATGAGCTGCCCCAGTTTTGGAACGTTTTAAAAGGAGATATGAGTTTGGTGGGAACCAGACCCCCTACAGAAGATGAATATGAAATGTATGAGTATCACCACAAGGCCCGTTTGGGAATCCGTCCCGGATTAACAGGAATGTGGCAGGTGAGCGGACGAAGCAATATCACGGATTTCGAAGAAGTGGTAGCCTTGGATACGGAATACATTATGAATTGGACTTTGGGATTGGACGTTAAGATTTTGTTTAAAACCATTGGTGTAGTAATTAGCGGAAAGGGTTCGAAGTAATTGGCAGCTAAATTTACCATTTTGATTCGGACATTTGGTACCAATCTTTCCTATTATCGTGATTGCTTGGAGTCCTTAAATGCCTTAAGCTTTGATGATTGGGAATTGATTATACTTGATGAGAATATTTCCAATGAGGTTCAGTGGACCACGGAGGAAATGTTTCCCGAAGAGAGCCGTGTGGTATTTCGAAAGATTAAAAATAAACATGGAATCGCCTATGCTTATAACATAGGCGTTCATTTTGCGTCTGGAGAGTATATTGTCCTTTTGGGACAACATGACCGTCTGTCCGGAAATACCTTGGATGTGTTGAACAAAAAAGTTCAGGACTATGAGATTGTGTATTGCGACCATGATGAGTTGATCGATACCAACCGAATGAATCCCCATTTCAAACCGGATTATAATGAAGAACTTTTGCGACATACTCCTTACATCGGAAACTTTTTATGCTTCCGCAAAAACCTTTGTATGAGGTTTGGAGAATTCCATGAGCAGTTAAATTATTATCCGGTATACGACTTTTTGTTTCGGGCTGTGGAAACAAAGATTAAAGTGGGACATATTGCAGCGCTGTTACATCATGAGCGTTCTGAGGAAATTCTTCCCAAAGAAGTAAAAGAAAAAATGCTTCGGGAGTATGGAACCGTTGTCCTTGCCCATTTAAAAAGAAAAGGCTTGGAGGCGTCTGTTACTGCTGAGAAAAAAGAGCGTTTCCTAAACGTAAATTATGAATGTGATTTTTACAAGAATCACAGAGATGAATATTTGTTCCTTCGGGATAAAGGGGTTCGCCTCCGAGGGAAAAAATATATGCAAAAACTTTACAGTGTCTTATCACAACCGGATGTGGGTGTGGTAGGAATTCGATTTTTGCATTATGATTTTACCAATGACAACTGCGGTTATATTTTTGGAAACGAAGGGATTGCTTATCCCGCCTGTTACAACCGCGGTGTTTTTCAGACGGGATATGAAAACCGCGTGATTATTCCTCAGGATGTAAGTATGGTGGATGCATCCTGTTGTATGATTGATTCCAAACTCTATCGCCATGTAGGTGGATTTGGAGCCAATTTGGACGGAAGAGATATTATGCTTGATTTTTGCCTAAAGGCAAAAGAGGCAGGGAGGAGAGTTGTATATCTTCCGGAAGTTGTAGCCTATCGAAGAGTGAGTGAAAATATTAGTACCCAAAGTTCCAATGGTTTGATTATGGAACGTTGGCATGACCAACTAAAGGCAGGAGATCCTTTTTACAATGTGAACCTACCTTTGGGACTGGATAATTATGAATTGTATTAGCGAGGAAAACAAATGGCAACGAAGAAAAAGAAAAAAATGACCAAAAAGCAGATGCGAAGAAGAAAACAAAAACGTATTCTAACCATTGAATTTTCGGTTTTGGTAATTCTTCTTTTGGTTTTGTTTGTTTGGGTAAAATTTGGAAAGCTGGATTTCAATGCTCTTCGAAATCTTACTACAAACAATTTGGATGAGGATACCAAGGAACTCTTAAGTGGTTATACAAATATCGCTTTGTTTGGTGTGGACAACCGTTCTGTGGGAGATTATGAAACCGGTAACTCCGACAGTATTATGATTTGTAGTATCAACAATGATACAAAGGAAGTCAGAATTGTTTCTATCTACAGAGATACCTTTATGGACGTGGATGGAGAAGGAACACTGAAAAAATGTAACTATGCATATAATCACGGTGGTGTGGAAAATGCCATTGAGATGTTAAACCGAAATTTGGATTTGGACATCCAAAATTATGTAACGGTAGACTTTTATGCTTTGGCTGAGGCTGTTGATTCCGTTGGAGGTATTACCCTTCCGGAAGGTTTGGGTGAAGAGGAAGCCGGATATGTAAACAGTTATATTCCAGAAGTTGCTTCTGTTACTGGAAAGGCGGCCAATATGGTAAGCGCCGGACAAACAGAGATGGACGGAGTGCAGGCAGTGGCATATTGCCGTGTGCGTTATACCTCCGGTGGAGATTTCAAACGTGCGGAAAGACAGCGTACGGTAGTAAATGCCTTGGTAGACAAGGTGAAGGAAGCCAATGTATTTGAGTTAAATGATTTGGTAGATGGAATCCTTCCTTATATTTCCACAAGCTTAACCACAAAGAATATTCTTGGAATGGCGACAGCAATGAAGGATTACACTTTGGCAGATACCCATGGATTCCCCTTCAACCTTCGGACGGAGACCTATGGAAAGAACCCTGGCTCAGTGGATGTTCCCTGTACTTTGGAATCCAATGTATCCCAGTTGTATCAGTTCTTGTTTAACGAAGAACATACCGCTTCTTCGGAACTTCAGGAGATATCAGATAAGATTGTAAACTACACAGGATTTACAGAGTCCGACGCTGTGGATTACGGATATTAATGTTGAAAAGACACCCTTTGAGGTGTCTTTTTAATTTTCTTAATTTTGTCAAAAGTTTTTCACAATTTTATCACAATTAAATAGTAGACTAACCAATGTAAACAAAAGTATTAACTATTGAAGGGAGACCTTTATCTATGAATTATCAGTATTACGAATATGACTCAAACGATAATCAAACCAGCGGACAGGAACCAAATTACGGAGGAGATTTTAATCCCTATCGGGATCCAATCAAACCGAAGAAACCGAAAAAGGAGCGTCCGTTTTTGAAAACCTTAGGAAAGACCGTAGCCATTGCTTTGGTATTTGGACTTGTTTCCGGATGTGTATTCCAGAGTGTGAATTATTTTGCATCGAAAACCTTGGGAACCTCATCTTCCTCAAGTTCTACTACGGCGACTACATTGACGAGCAATGACGGAAGTGTAGGATCCACAGCGACTTCTACGGCAGTTACCATTACAGATGTTTCCGATATTGTGGATAATGTAATGCCTGCAATCGTACAGGTAACCAACATGTCCATTGTGGAATACAGAAGTTGGTTCGGACAGAATTACGAACAAAAATCTGAATCCGCAGGTTCCGGTATCATCATTAGTCAGGATGATAATTATTTATATATCGCAACAAACAATCACGTAGTGGAAGGAGCTTCTACACTTACCATTACCTTCTGTGACGATCAGGCAGTGGAAGCAGAGATTCAGGGCACAGATGCCAACACGGATCTTGCAGTGGTAAAAGTTAAGCTTTCTGATATTTCCGAAGACACCTTAAACAATATCAAGGTTGCAACCTTGGGTTCTTCCGATGATATTAAGGTTGGAGAAAGCGCAGTGGTAATCGGTAATGCTTTAGGATATGGACAGTCAGTTACCACTGGTGTTATTTCCGCTTTGGAACGTGATGTTACGTTTGAAAACACTGATGGTTCCACCATTACACAACAGTTGCTTCAAACAGACGCAGCAGTAAATCCCGGTAACTCCGGTGGTGCTCTTTTGAACATGAACGGTGAAGTCATCGGTGTGGTTTCAGCAAAATACTCCGATACGGATGTAGAAGGTATGGGATATGCTATTCCAATTTCCACGGCATCAGAAGTAATTGAAAGCTTGATGAACGGAGAAGCAGTTTCTTCTGAAGAGGAAGAAACCGAGACTACAGGAAACGGTGCTTATCTTGGTATTGCCGGTGTAGATTTGGATTCTCAGACCGCATATCAGTACAACATGCCTACCGGTGTTTATGTGGCACAGGTAGTATCCGGAAGCGGTTCCGAAGAAGCAGGTATTGTAAAGGGTGATGTAATTACAGCCTTCAACGATACGGAAATTACTTCTATGGCAGAATTACAGGAACTTTTGGCAGAGTGTAATCCGGGAGATACAGTAAATGTATCCATTGCCCAAGCTTCAAACAACTACGCGATAACTACCGTTCAGGTAACACTTGGTACACAGGAATCATAAAAATTATGGGGTTGTTACAAAGGATGAAAGAATCATCTTTTGTAACAGCCTTTTTTATTTTCCTAAATGTGAAAGTTGTTGTATAATCTAATATGCATGGAGGAATAACATTATGAAGAAACGAATTGTAATAGCACTTGGACATAATGCGTTGGGTACCACGTTACCGGAACAGCAGGAAGCAATCAAAAATACCGCAAAAGCAATTGCTGCATTTGTGGAACAGGATTATCAGGTAGTGATTACCCATTCCAACGGACCTCAGGTCGGAATGATTCATACGGCAATGTCTGAATTTGCAAAAGCACATCCGGACTATACCACTACACCTATGAGTGTATGCTCTGCAATGAGTCAGGGATATATTGGATATGATTTACAAAACGGAATCCGTAGCGAATTATTAAGCCGCGGCATCTATAAAACAGTTTCAACTGTACTTACTCAGGTTGCTGTAGATCCTTATGATGAGGCATTCTACAAACCCAAAAAACAAATTGGTCGTATTCTTACAAAAGAAGAAGCATCCCAGGAAGAGGCAAAGGGCAATCATGTCACCGAAGTTGAAGGTGGTTATAGAAGAGTGGTTGCTACACCTAAGCCTATGGAAATTGTGGAATTGGATTCCATCAAAGCGCTTTTGGACGCAGACCAGGTAGTCATTGCCTGCGGTGGTGGCGGTATCCCGGTATTGACCCAGGGACACCTTTTAAAGGGTGCATCCGCTGTTATTGAAAAGGATACAGCTGCCGGATTTTTGGCAGACCAGATTGAAGCAGAGATGCTTGTAATTTTAACTGGCGTAGAAAAGGTTTGTCTCGGTTATCATACCGATGATGAAAAGCCGATGGATTACATTTCCGTTTCTTTAGCCAAAGAGTTATTGGCCAAAGGTGAATTTGAAGGGCAGACTATGGCGCCGAAGATTCAGGCTGCCGTAGATTATATAGGGGATTCTGCAGTCAGAAAAACTTTAATTACAAAATTAACTTCCGAGTCAGTGGTGGGGGAAAAGACAGGGACCATGATTGGGAAGTAACAGAAAGGTAGCGTATGGAGTATAAAAGAAAAACAAAGATTATCTGTACCATCGGTCCTGCTTCTCAGGATCAGGATACATTGAGAAAGCTTATGTTGGCAGGTATGAATGTATGCCGTTTGAATTTCTCTCACGGTGATTATGATGAACAAAGAGGCAAGTTAGAAAACATTCGTGCAGTCAGAGAAGAATTAGGCTTGCCGGTGGCTACACTTTTAGACACAAAGGGTCCCGAAATTCGTTTAAAAGAATTTAAAAACGGTTCTATTATGTTAGAGGAAGGCCAGGACTTTACCTTGTGTACAGAGGACGTGGAGGGCGATGAGACCAAAGTTTCCATCACCTATAAAGGTCTTACCGATGATGTCAAAATCGGAGATCATATTTTGATTGACGATGGTTTGATTGAAATGATTGTAAAAGATGTAGAAAAGACAGAAATCCTTTGTAAGGTAGTAAATGGTGGAAAGATTTCCAACAAAAAGGGCGTAAATGTTCCCAATGTGGAATTGTCTATGGATTACATTTCCCCCAAGGATTACAAGGATTTGGTATTTGCGGTTCAGGAAGATTTTGATTTTGTTGCTGCTTCCTTTACCCGTACCGCAGATGATATCCGCCAAATGCGTAAGGTATTAAAAGAGCATGGCGGAGAAAACATTGAAATCATTGCCAAGATTGAAAACAATCAGGGTGTAGAAAATATCGATGAAATCATTGAAGAAGCAGACGGTATTATGGTTGCCCGTGGTGACATGGGTGTTGAGATTCCCATGGAAGATGTACCGGTGATTCAGAAGATGATCATTAAAAAGGTATATCAGGCTGGAAAGTTTGTTATTACCGCGACTCAGATGTTAGATTCCATGATTTCTCATCCCAGACCCACACGAGCAGAAGCTACTGACGTTGCTAATGCGGTTTATGACGGTACATCTGCCATTATGCTTTCCGGTGAAACGGCAGCAGGAAAATATCCTTTAGAGGCGGTAGAGACCATGAGCAAGATTGCGGTTCGAACCGAGCAGGATATTAATTATATCAATCGTTTGAAGAATATGGACAAGTACGAAACACCCAGTATTACAGATGCCATTTCCCACAGTGCATGTATGATGGCCGATGACTTAAGCGCAGCAGCGGTGGTTACGGTTACCAAATCTGGACGTACGGTTCATGCAGTTTCCAAGTTCCGTCCCAACAGCCCTATTATCGGATGTTGTACTACGGAGCGTGTGGCAAGACAGATGAATCTTTGCTGGGGCGTGATTCCCGTTATTATCGGGGAAGAAAAAGATGCAGATGCATTGTTTGAAACAGCAATTTCAAGAAGTGTGGAAGAAGGTTTATTGGAAGAAGGAGATGTTGCGGTATTGACTGCAGGTGTTCCTCTTGGTATTTCCGGAACTACAAACTTATTAAAAGCACAAATCGTATAAAAATATCCCGTAGAAGTTTTCTTCTACGGGATTTCTTATTAACTGAAATGTTTTTTAAGTGCTTCGAAAGTTTCCTTTGATACGTAGTGTTCTACGCGGCAGGCATCTTCTTTTGCAATTTCTTCGGGAACACCAAGTTTGATAAACAAGTCGGATAAGAACGTGTGGCGTTCGTACATCTCTTCCGCAATGGCGAGACCTTCATTGGTCAAACGAATGTGGTTGTGTTCGGACACTGTTACATATCCATTTTCTTTTAACTGTTTTACAAAAACCGAAACTGTGGCTCTTGCGTAACCAAAGTATCCGCAGATATCGGTGGCTCTTACATATTCCTGTTGCTTCGAGAGAATCAAAATTGCTTCCAAATAATCCTGAGCTGATTCTTGAATTTTCATAGTGTACTCTTCCTTCTTATATGCTATACTTCAAAAGGTAAATACATTTTACACAATTTTTTTTTGGAATGCAAGAAGGATGGGGTTATGAAGGAACGAATTGCGTGGGTGGATACAGCTAAGGGGATAGGAATATTACTGGTGTTTTTAGGACATTTGGTGGAGACAAGCTGGCCTGGAATGTGGGCATACAGCTTTCATTTACCTTTGTTCTTTTTTTTGTCCGGTTTTTTATTTACGGTAAAAGATTCTTTTGGAGTGTTTTTTAAAAAGAAAGCAAAGAGTATATTGCTTCCCTATGTTTCTTTTGGAATCATCATATGTTTTTTTGCAGCCCTTTGGGATACACTGTTTGCTACCTCTGTGCTACATCCTCCGTTTTTAATTACCTTTTTGAAAAATATTTTTTACATGGTGATACAGAATCGCTTTGCTACTCTTTGGTATTTGGCTGTTTTGTTTTGGATTAATCTGGTGATGTATCTTTTGGTGAGGTATATAAAAAATACGTGGATTTCCGGTGGGATTGTGGTGATTCTCCTTTGCTTGGGAAATATCTATTACAAAAAAGGCGGAGTTTCTCTTCCCTGGAATGTGGATACGGTGGCTATGGCCTTGCCCTTCTTTTTCATCGGCTATTTATTTCAAAGGTATCCAGTACTGCAAAAACCTTTTGCGTCAAAGGATTTAAAGAGTATTCCACTAGCAGTAATTCTGTATTTTATATCTGTTAACCTTTTACAATACAACAAAGAAAAGACAGGGTTTGGATTGGAAATGTACAACAATTCCTACGGCATTTTGCCTATTACCTATGTCTGCGCCTTTGCAGGGATTTTCCTTACTGTGATTGTTTCAAACCACATTTATGGAAAAGCTTTGACCTATATCGGGAAAAATTCTTTGGTATTTTTCCTTTTGCATCAGGCTGTGGTATATCCTCTTTTGGATGAAATTTACTGGATACTTGGATGGGGAACTGCCTATGGATCAGCCCTTCGATTCTTGGGAGTGTGCGGTTCAAAGATTCTCATTACCTGTTTTATTATGTTTGCAGTGAACGAACTTTTTACAAAAACAAAGCTTCGGGTGATGCTGGGCAAGGCATAATTTTCAATTAAAATACAAATTTGTACAATCTTGTTGACAAAAAATGTAAGTTTGTGCTAACATTTATTCGGCGTTAGGAGTTGCTAACGCCGAATTTTTCGTTTCCTAGTTAGGGAAGCCTAATCTCAAGAGAAAGGAAATGTGTATGATGCCGCTTGCAATTGCAGAAAAAGAAGTAGAACACACCATTATTAAAATTGGTGGAGGAGAAAAAACAAAAACCCATTTGGAGAATTTGGGGTTTGTTCAAGGATCGAAAGTATCCGTTGTGAATGAACTAAGTGGGAATTTAATTGTCAATGTAAAAGAATCCAGAGTAGCTTTGGATAAAGAGTTGGCAATGAAGATTATGGTATAGAAGGGAGCAACAGACAATGACATTAAATGAAGTCAAAGTAGGAAATACCGTAACTGTAACAAAAATCAGTGGCGAAGGTGCCGTAAAGAAAAGAATTATGGATATGGGCGTGACAAAGGGCGTTGAAATCTATGTTCGTAAAGTAGCACCTTTGGGAGACCCTGTAGAGGTTACCGTAAGAGGTTATGAATTGTCTTTGCGTAAAGAAGACGCGAAAATTATAGAAGTTCAATAGGAGGAAATAGACGTGGGAGTACGTATAGCATTAGCAGGAAATCCAAACTGCGGAAAAACAACTCTTTTCAATTCACTTACCGGTTCCAATCAGTTTGTTGGTAACTGGCCGGGTGTAACAGTTGAAAAAAAAGAAGGTAAATTAAAGGGAAATAAGGATGTGGTTATCACTGACCTTCCCGGTATTTATTCACTTTCTCCTTATACATTAGAAGAAGTGGTTGCCAGAAATTATTTAATTGATGAACGTCCCGATGCGATTTTAAACATCGTGGATGGTACCAACCTTGAGAGAAATCTTTATCTAACCACACAGTTAGTAGAACTTTCCATTCCTGTGGTAGTTGCTATTAACATGATGGATGTAGTTGAGAAAAACGGAGACAAGGTAAATTCCCAGAAATTACAGGAAGCCCTTGGTGTTCCCGTTGTTGAGATTTCTGCATAAAAGGGAACCGGCATTGAAAAAGCTGCACAAAAAGCAGTGGAAGAAGCAAAGTCAGGAAAGGTGATTACACCTAAGCATA